>CAZQXY010000083.1:0-6845 GCA_964597455.1 uncultured Desulfovibrionaceae bacterium | reverse complement strand
AAAGAAGGTCGGAAATTTCCTTTTCCGTAGCTTTTCTACTGGTAACGCAACGCCACTCCTGTGGAAGATAGATCTCCCGGAGGTCATCCTGTAAGAGCATCCCTCCGCTGACTTTCTTAAAATCCTGGCCTTGTTTGCTGTTCGCCAGAGTCTCCAGCTCTATCTCCAGCAGACGAACGTTCTTTTTC
This sequence comes from uncultured Desulfovibrionaceae bacterium, assembly GCA_964597455.1. Taxonomy (GTDB): domain Bacteria; phylum Bacillota; class Dethiobacteria; order DTU022; family UBA8154; genus DUQX01. Next base: position 6,657 of record CAZQXY010000083.1, on the reverse strand, counting down.
TGGCCAAGAATTTTCAGAGCTTCCTCCGAAAAAGCCGGAGCCGCTATGACTTCCAAAAAAATTTTGGACATTAGAGCGGCTGTCTCCTGATCCACTTCCCTGTTTAAAGCCACTATCCCGCCATAGATGGAAACCGGGTCTGCATCATGAGCTTTAACATAAGCGTCGGCGAGCTTTTCTGAAGAGCCTACACCGCAGGGGTTGGTATGTTTTAAAGCGACGGCAGTAGGTTCATCAAATTCTTTGACCAGCTCCCAGGCAGCATTAAGGTCGTTAATATTGTTAAAGGAGAGTTCTTTGCCCTGGAGTTGCTTGGCCGCAGCCACTGAAGATTTTTCCGGCAGCGGTTCTCTGTAGAAAGATGCCTTTTGATGAGGGTTTTCCCCATAACGCAGATCCTGAACCTTTATAAAAGGCAGGGTAATCATGGATGGAAATTGCGTGCCGCTTTCCATCTGCTCTCTAAGATATCCACTGATAATACTGTCGTAATAGGCGGTGTGGGAAAAAGCATCAACAGCGAGCCTGTAACGCATGGGCGAGGATATATCCCCGTTGTTACGCAGCTCTTCTATGACCAGGCTGTAATTTGAAGGATCCACAACAACAATAACGTCCTGATAATTCTTGGCAGCAGACCTCACCATGGTTGGCCCGCCGATATCAATATTCTCAACCGCTTCCGCCAGGGTAACACCTTCTTTTGCGATAACCTCCGGAAAAGGATAGAGATTGACGGCCACCAGATCTATCGGCTCTATCCCATGTTCCTGCATCTGTTGAAGATGAAGCGGCAATTCCCTTCTGCCAAGCAGCCCTCCGTGCACCAGCGGATGGAGAGTTTTAAGACGTCCTTCCAGAATCTCAGGAAATCCGGTCAATTCGCTGACATCTTTTACCTTAACCCCGGCTTCCCTTAGGGCCTTAGCTGTCCCCCCCGTGGAGATAATCTCCCAACCCATAGCCTCTAACTCCTGCGCGAAAATTAATACTCCTGCTTTATTGGAAACACTGATCAAAGCTTTTCTACCTTTCATGAATAATACACCTTCTCCCTTCTAAGCTTAATTTTCCCTGGGCAAACAGCTGAATAGCTTGCGGATAAAGTCGATGTTCAACAGTATGTATACGCTGGTGCAAAGACTCCTCGGTATCGTTGTCGTAAACGGGTACGGACTCCTGCAGTATAATCGGACCCGTATCGAGGTTTTCATCTACAAAATGCACGGTGCATCCGCTTACTTTAACCCCGTATCTCAGGGCCTGGGCTACACCTTCCAGCCCCGGGAATGAGGGTAACAGCGAAGGATGTATATTTATTATTCTTCCCGAAAATCCATCTATAAAAACCGGCGATAACAGGCGCATATATCCTGCTAAAACAACCAGCTCAATACCCCGTTCCTTAAGCAGTGCGATAACGGCACGGTCATAGTCCTCCCTGCCGGCAAAATTTTTGGGGCTGAGATAATGAGCCTCAATCTGATGCTTTTCCGCCCTCTCCAGCGCATAAGCATCCCTATTATCGCTGATCACCAGGACCACTCGGCCATCAATGACGCCCCTCTTTGCAGCATCAATAATTGCCTGTAAATTACTCCCGTACCCAGACGCAAGCACCGCAAGTTTCATTTTGGATCTCCCTCCCCCGCGCCATTTTTCAGGATAGCTCCACTATAGCTTGCTCTCCCTGATTATCATCGACACTGCCAATCTCCCACGCTTTCCACCCACTACAAATAATCCGGTTCAAAACCCGCCCGGAGAGCTCCGGTGAAACAACCAGGACCATGCCGATCCCCATATTAAAAGTGCGGTACATCTCTTCCTCTTCCACCTTGCCCAATTCCTGAATAAAAGGAAAAATCGGCGGGATTTCCCAGTTGGATTTATGGAGTATTCCTTTCACCTGCGGAGGGAATACACGCGGTAAATTCAACTTCAGCCCACCACCGGTAATATGAGCGATACCTTTTATTGCGTATTCCTTCAACAAAGACAGGACAAGAGGCACGTATATAAAAGTGGGGCGCAGCAACTCCTCTCCAAGGGAACATCCGAACTGCGGAAGGGAAAGGTCAGGTTTTAGGCCGGCATGCTCAAACAATATTTTTCTTACCAAAGAAAAGCCGTTGCTGTGCAACCCGTTAGAGGCCAAACCGATCAGTTTATCCCCGGGGACAATATTTCTACCGGTGATCACTCTTTCTTTCTCCACAATGCCAACGGCGAATCCGGCCAGATCATATTCCCCGGGAGCGTAAAAGCCGGGCATCTCTGCTGTCTCGCCGCCGAGCAGTGCGCATCCGGCCATTTTGCAGCCTTCAACTATGCTGCTGATAATCTCCGAACTGCGATGCTCCACAAGCTTCCCCACGGCAAGGTAATCAAGGAAAAAAAGCGGCTCTGCTCCTTGAACCACAAGATCATTAACACACATCGCTACAGCATCAATGCCAATAGTACTGTGTTTGTCGAGCATGAAGGCAAGCTTTAATTTTGTTCCCACGCCATCAGTAGCGGCGGCAAACACAGGTTCCTTATACTGCCCCATGTCCGGCTTGAAAAGTCCCGCAAAACCCCCGATCTCCGTCAACACTTCAGGGCGGAAAGTGGAACGAACCAGATCCTTAATATTGCGAACCATCCTTTCCCCCGCTTCAATATCAACCCCAGCCTCTTTATAACTGTAAGAATCTCCTTCCATGGTCACACTCCTTAAGTTGGATACTTACCTGAAGTTGGATAATTACCCGAAAAACAGGCAAGGCAAAGACGATCTTCCGACATCCCCAAAGAATCCAGCATCCCCTGCCGGCTCAGATATCCCAGTGTAGTAGCCCCAACTTCCCGGCGAATTTCCTCTATCTTTCGTTTATAAGCGATCAGCTCTTCACGGGCTGAAATATCAATACCATAATAACAGGGTGAAACTACCGGCGATGAACTAATACGCAGATGAACCTCTTTTGCTCCGGCCTTAAAGAGCATATCGATCAGTTTCTTACTGGTTGTCCCCCTGACAATAGAATCATCAACAATAACTACTCTTTTCCCCTCCACCAGTTTTTTAACAGGGTTCAACTTCAGTCGCACTCCCAAACTGCGTATCTCCTGCCCAGGTTGAATAAAAGTACGCCCGATATAACGATTTTTAATCAGCCCCATCTCATAAGGAAGTCCTATCTCTTCAGCATAGCCGGATGCCGCTGCAAGGCTTGAATCCGGAACACCTGTAACGATATCCGCAGCGGCAGGCTGCTCCCGGGCCAACTGCCGCCCCAGCTCTTTGCGTACGAGATGGATATTTTTTCCTTGAATATTGCTATCCGGCCGGGCAAAATAAATAAATTCAAAAATACATAGAGCTTCCCGGGGAGAAGGCATAACTTGCGTACTCTTTAGGCCTTCTCTGTTAATTATAACCATTTCCCCCGGGTTAATATCCCTGATAGTCTCAGCTCCGATAGTATCAAAAGCACATGTTTCCGAAGCCAGGACATAGAAATTATTCCATCTTCCCAGGGATAAGGGCCTCATGCCATAAGGATCCCGTACGCCCACCAGGTTATCTGCTGTTAAAAAAACAAAAGCATAAGCCCCCTGCAGTGCAGGAAGAACAGCTTTCAGAGAAGATTCCAGATCGTGATACCCGTAACGGGCGATGAGATGAGTGACAAGCTCACTATCAGTTGTGGTCTGAAAGATCGACCCTTCCTTTTCCAATCGACTTCTTAATTCGCCTCCATTAACCAGATTCCCGTTATGCGCCACCGCCAGCATCCCCTGACGGCAGCGGATTAACAGCGGCTGTGCGTTTTCGAGGCGGCCGGCGGAGCCGGCAGTGGAATAACGCACATGCCCAAGGGCAGATACTGCCGGGATATCTTCAAGATCCTTATTATTTGAAAATACTTCGGAAACCAGCCCCGCACCCTTTTTTAAATAAAGCGATTCTCCGTCGCTGATAGCAATGCCCGCGTTTTCCTGACCGCGATGCTGGAGTGCGTAAAGCGCATAAGTTGAAATATTGGACAAATCCTGGCCCGGAGCATAGATCCCAAAAACCCCACATGCTTCCTCCATCTTGTCTTCCTCCATCTTGTCTTGAGTGCACCTAAAATAAGGTTGAGTATTCTGCGGGAAACCCGATCCAGACCCTGCCATGATGAACACCACCTCTTTTAAGTTATTCTTCCATTGAAGCACTATAATTTTTGTAACCTATTTTCTGTAATCTAGCGTTTTTATCCCGGACCTTTCCAGCAAGCTCGTTTTTATAGGAGAGCACTTTTTCTCTTACCGCAAGTTCATGAACGCCGATGATCTGCGCCGCGAGGATTCCGGCATTGTATGCTCCGTCAACCGCTACGGTAGCTACGGGAATTCCCCGCGGCATCTGGACCATAGCGTAAAGAGCATCAATCCCCCCGATAGGGGAACTGCTTAAGGGTACTGCGATAACCGGAAGGGGTGTTAAAGCGGCGATAACTCCGGCCAGGTGCGCTGCGCCGCCAGCTCCGGCAATGATTACAGCTATACCCCTGCCCGCAGCATTTTTGGCAAACTCCGCTGTTTCTGCGGGTAAGCGGTGAGCAGATAGAACCTGGGCCTCAAAGGGTAGCTCAAATTTTTCCAGCGCTTCTAAAGATGCGGACATAACCGGCAAATCCGAGTCACTGCCCATTACCACGCTTACTTTAACCGGCATGACAACCTCCTTTAATGCTGATAATGCTGAGCAGCAATGACAGTCTTATTTTAACTCATTGACAGTCTTATTTTAACTCATTCCCATTCAAACGTTAAGCTTTACCTGGGGGTTATTCCCCTGATTTCAGCTATTTCTATTGTTTCATACACTAAAATTATTGCCGTGACCTTATTATACAACAGCTTTCCTCAATTTTAAACACTTATTGGAATTCCGGTGGTAGTATTTGGCGCTGTTTTCTGAGCTAAGAAGGATCGGGTTGTTGTATTTGCTGAAATTGTTAACCTGAATATAATTGCCGCCACTTGCGCTGTATCGCACGATAAAGCGCTTATCGTGCAAACTCTTCCAGACCTTCATTGGCCATCGGTCCTGAAATAAAGAAAGGGCGGTAAACCCGCCCTTTCTTTTAATACTCATAGTGGCCTTTGCAAGAAGCGATTATAATTGCTCCGTCTTTTTCACAATAAACAATCCTATGCACTTCATCAATGTGCCTGCTCCACCAGCCGTTTAGATTTCCCTTTAATGGCTCTGGCTTCCCGATACCCTCATAGGTATTTCTCTGAACATCCTTTATCAGTGCATTTATTCGTTTCAACACTTTCTTGTCCTGTGTCTGCCAATAACAATATTCTTCCCATGCTCTTTCTTCCCATAATAGCCGCATTAGTCTACCTCTGTTAAATCATGTTCGACCAACTTCACACGACCTTCGGCAATGTCTGCTATAACTTGTTCCAAATGCTTCATATTGCTTTCAGAATAAAACGGGTCAGCGGAAACTTCAAAAGGTATACGCCTCTCTCTGGAAACCTTTTTTGCAAAAATCGTAAAAGCAGCGGTCATAGAAAGCCCCATATCAGAGCAAACCTTTTCCATGCTCTTTTTCAAATCCTCGTCCATGCGAAAATTCACCATTGTTTGTGCCATAAATATCACTCCTATCTATCTGCTTTTAAGATAACATATCGTAAAGTATATGTCGATCGCTTTCTTTACAAACGCTTTACAATATTATATGTAAATTGAACTCTATTTATACACAATATTACGTGTAAATTATAAAACTGAGTTCAGGATCTTTATAAGAACTATTTTAAAATAAATATTTCAAGAGCTTTTATTTGTTGCAAAATCATTATCTGTTACAAAAATCATAATGCAACCTCGAAATCCTTTAATATCACGGCTTTCGAGGCTTTGCTCCTTTACTCCTACTCTGTTCAATGTTGGAACAACCTGAAAAAAGAGGCTGCCAAACGCCCCAAGAAAATTCAGTGTTATTCGATGATGATGCTTTTCTGCATTATCATCATTTATCTTGTAGTCCTCAGTACAGAGGTGATTGGTTCCCTGGGAGCCTTCTTCGGATAGGTGGTATAGACGATGAAGTTTTCCGTTTTGTGCAAAGTTCAGTCATAATTATGCTTGAATTATTACCCAAAATTATGCTATACTGTGGGTAAGAAAGGAGCTGATTGTTATGCCGACGATTCGACCGATGGCTGACTTGCGCGACACTGGAAAAATTTCAGAGCTGTGCTACCAAAAAAATGAGCCGGTTTTTATCACAAAAAATGGCAGAGGCCATCTTGTTGTGATGAGCATGGATACCTACGACAAGCAGATAGGGCTTCTGGACGTCTATCGGAAGCTTGGCGCCGCTGAACGTCAGATCGAGGAGGGTGTCCCCCTTCTGGATGGAGACGATGTATTCAAGCGGCTGAGGAAGAAACATGGAGAATGAAAATTACCGCATCCGCTATACGCCTCTGGCCTATGAGGATTTGGATGAAATCAATACCTATATCAGCACCGTCCTCTTAAATTCGCAGGCGGCCTTGAATTTGCTGGGTGAATTAGCATTAAACCCTTTTGTACCTTTTAAAGTGTACCCCATGTCAAGGACAATTTGAGTTTTTGTTATTCCAATCAAATAG
>CAZQXY010000082.1:0-8434 GCA_964597455.1 uncultured Desulfovibrionaceae bacterium | reverse complement strand
ATCGTTGGTTTGCCGTCCAGGCCGGAATTCGCCGGGAATGGAGGTCGGGAGCGTGGCATACCCCGCTTGCTTTCGATGGAGGCAATCAAAGCTGTTTCCTCACCGCAAACGAAAGACCCGGCACCTTCTTTCACCCGGATTTTAAAATTAAAATCCGTATTGAGGATATTGTTGCCTAAAAATCCTTTGTCTTGTGCCTGCTGCAGGGCTATGCGGATGCGCTTAACCGCCAGGGGATATTCGGCACGGACATAAATATAGCCTTCGTCCGCCCCGATCGCATAGGCGGCGATAGCCAGGCCTTCGACCACAGCGTGCGGGTCCGCCTCTAAGATGGAGCGATCCATGAAAGCGCCCGGATCGCCTTCATCCGCATTACAGATAACGTACTTCTTCTCGCCGGGCGCACTACGACAGAATTCCCATTTGCGGGCAGTGGGAAAGCCTGCGCCCCCACGGCCGCGCAGGCCTGCTTTGGCTATTTCATCAATCACTTCTTGTGGTGTCAGCTCCGCAAGAGCTCTTTTTAATCCCTGGTATCCGCCCCAGGCGATACTGTCGTCAATTTTCTCCGGGTTGATGTGGCCGCATCTATGGAGAATAATTCGTTGCTGCTGCCTATAAAAATTGACTTCAGCATAATGCGGGATTGCCTGGCCGGTTACTGGATCGTGATAGAAAAGCCGCTCTACAGGTTTGCCGTCCCGTAAATGAGATTGGACAATTTCTGCAGCATCATCCGTTTCGACCCTGGTATAAAAAATCCCTTCCGGCTCGACAATGACAATTGGGCCTTGCTCGCAAAAACCATGACAGCCGGTAAAATCCACTGTGACTCCGGTGAGTTCGAGTTTTGCCACTTCGGCCTTGAGCAGCTCATAGATTTCATGAGAGTTACTGGCCTGACACCCCGTTCCCTGACAGATAAAGATTTTATGTTGATTCATGTTGCTCCCCCTTCTGCTTGAATAGCTGTCCCAGTTTTTTAGGGTTCATTCTGCCATGGACATGCTGATCAATGACCATACTGGGAGCCAGCGCACAAACGCCAATGCAGGCCACTGTCTCTAATGTGTACTTCAGATCATCCGTAGTCTCGCCCTCATCTATCCCCAAGTGTTGTTTGACAAGTTTGAGAATGGTTTTACCTCCCCGGACATGGCAGGCTGTTCCCCGGCATACCCGAACCGTGTTCCGGCCGCGGGGTTCGGTGTACAGCTGGGCATAAAAAGAGATTACACCCTGCACTTCACTGGGGAAGAGTTTCAGTTTTTCGGCGATAACCGGGATAGCCTGGGGAGGAATGTAACCGAACTCGTTTTGAATTTTCTGCAGCATCGGAATCAGGGACCATCGCTCATCGCTGTACTCCGCAATAATTTTATATAAATGTGTCCAATCAATCTGCACTTCCTTTTCTTTAGTCATAAATTCAGCTCCTTTCTATCCGGACATGACATGTTTTTCGGGCAGAAGTCTTAGCCACCGCTTCCGGGAGGGGACTGAAAAGGCCGGTTATCGGGTGCTCTGGTGCTGAGCGGGGAAGTACAACGGTTCCCTCCGGCAGCGAGCCGGTGAGCTCCGCCACTGCCTGCAGCTGCCCATCAGGTGAAACAACCCGGACCTGATCCCCGGAGCGCAGCCCCATCTTTTGAGCATCAGCCTCATTAATCTGCACTTTAAAAGAAGGGGAAAATTTGCTTAATCTCCTGGAATTTGCACTTCTAATCCCGCTGCCGAAGCGGTACAAGGAAGTCTCCGCCAGCAGAATATAAGGATAGCTATCATCCGGCACCTCCGCCGGTGAGCTATATTCCGCCAGTGAGTAGCCGGGGAAACTATTTAAAGGCAGCTTGTAGTCAAACCTTGTATCCCATAAGTCTTCCTCTTCCGGGCTATTCTCTTCCCGGACATTTCTATATAACGGTACCAATTCTCTGATTTCATCCATAATCTGCCGGAGAGAAGAAAACGGCAGTGGTTTATGCATCGCTTCAGCCAGTTGCAGGATGATCTCCCAATCAGGCATACTCTCGCCAACAGGGTCAACCGCTTTGCGGATCATTTGCACTTTGCCTTCCAGGTTGGTAAAGGTTCCTTCTTTTTCAGCAAAGCCGGCTGCGGGTAAAACAACTTTGGCCAGTTTGGCTGTTTCTGTTAGAAACAGATCTTGAACGACCAGGAACTCCAGGGAAGCAAGCGCTTCTTTAACCAGAGCGGCCTGAGGGAAACTGGCCAGGGGATTTTCACCGGTTATATACAGGCCTCTAATTTTTCCTTCCCCGGACTGCTGTATTATTTCTAAAGCACCTGCCCCTGGCTCCGAAGGCAGGGTCACATCCCAGCGCGTTTCAAAAACATTTCTAGCCTCTGCTTCCCCTACCTGCTGATAGCCCGGCAAATAATTGGGCAACGCTCCCATATCACAGGCGCCCTGTGCATTGCAATCCCTTTGAAGTGCATGCAGGCCACCTCCTTTTCGCCAGATGTTACCGGTCAGCAAGGTAAGGTTGATGAGTGCTTTTACGCTTTCCACCCCCAGTTCCTGTTGGGTGATCCCTGTGCCATAAACAATCGCAGCTTTGCCGGCTGCAGCATAAAGCCTGGCAGCGTGGCGCATCTGCTCCACACCAACGCCTGTTACTGCCTCTCCTGTTTCCAGGGGATAGTTGCTCAGCGCTTCGGCCAGCAGTTGGAATTTATCAGTTTTACGGGCTACGAATTCACGATCGATCAGATTTTCTTCAATAATCACTTTGGCCAGGCTGTTTAGCAGTGCCAGGTCGGTGCCCACCTTTGGCTGTAACCAGCAATCGGCAAAAAAGGTTAGTTTTGTCTGTCGCGGATCGATCACGATTAATTTGGCACCGCGGAGTTTAACTGCCCGTTTGATCTGATAGCTTACCAAAGGAGCTGAAGCCTCCGGATTGGCGCCAATTAATAGAATTACTTCGGCCTGTTCTAAATTTTTCAGGCTGTGTGTAATGCCGGGAAAACCAAAAGTGTCGCCAAAAGCCCGGAGGGTTGTGTTATAGTAGAGGCTGCTGCCGTTATCGATATTATTTGTACCCAGCACACCCCGTGCGAACATCTGTAACAAGTAGTTTTCTTCATTGGTGCAGTTGGCGGAACCCAGTACCGCCAGACTGTCCGCACCATGCTCTTCTTTAATCTTTTCAAAAGCATCCGCTGCCAGCGCCAGGGCTTCTTCCCAGGACGCTTCCTCGAAATCACCGTTTACCTTTATTAATGGTTTGGTCAACCTCTCCGGGCTATGGATGAAATCACAACCGTAGCTGCCTTTAACACATAGTGCTTCCTGATTGTCTTGCTCTTCAAGTGCCGGCTTTACCCGGACGACCTGGTTATCCTTTATCTCCAGCGAAATGCCGCAGCCGCAGCCGCAATAGGGACACGTTGTTTGGACAGCGCTTCCAATAGCCCCTCTGTACAGCCCCTCTTTTTCCATTAAAGCACCCGTAGGACACAGAGCCACACAGGTTCCGCAAAATGTGCATTCCGAGTATTCCAGGGGGGAATTATTTAAGGTGGCTGGTTTTGCCTTAAACCCCCGTCCGAAATAATCAAGAGCACCCTCAATAACCAGCTCCTGGCAAGCCCGGATACACCTGGCACATAAAATACACTTGCTCATATCCCTGACGATAAAGGGGTTTACTTCTTCGGTAACAGCCGGCTGCGGAATTCTGTCCAGTTCAATTAAGCCGATTCCTAAATCCGTAGCAAGCTGACGCAACTGGCACTGGTTTCCCTTATCGCATACCAGGCAAGAATCGGGATGGCTGGCCAGAATTAATTTGAGTATCATCTTGCGATGTTCCAGAACCCGTGGAGATTCGGTATTGATAATCATTCCCGGTGCAATAGGGGCGACACAGGATGCCAGCAAAGCACCGTTTTGTTCATTCTCTACCAGACAAAAACGGCAGGCTCCAATGGGAGTAAGCTTGGAATGATGGCAGATCGTAGGAATATTTATGCCGGACTCCCGGGCAAGTTCCAGAATTGTCATTCCTGGATGGCCGCTAACTTCTTGTCGATTAATAGTTAACGTTACCGGTTGCAAACGAAAACCTCCTTTCAAACACGCTTTTGTTTCATATCCTTTAAAGGATAATTAGACCGGTCTAATTCATGTAAAGAATATTTTGCTTTTTAGCTTGCCGCCCTGATCGCTTCCACCAGTTGCGAACCGACACTTTTTTTGGAAATAAAGCCAAAGGCTCCGGCCTGTTTGCTGGCGGCAATATTATCTTCATCATCATATTGACTTAAGACTAGAATTTTCACCTCCTTACAATTGCGGGTGATCTGCTTCGTTGCTTCAATACCGTTCATTGCCGGCATTGCAAGATCCATAAGCACTACATCCGGCAGCAGCTTTGTAGTTTTTTCAATAGCGTCTTGACCGTCTGTTGCTTCCCCGATTATTACGATATCTTTTTGCAAATTTAGAAGAGCGGATACCCCTTCTCTTATTACAGCATGATCATCCGCAATGAGCACCTTGATCTTTCTCGTGGTCTCATCCAGCAGTTTCTCGACTACATTGGCCAGAGCTGAAGGTTTTAACGGCCTGTTAAAATAATCCTCAACTTCCAGCCTGAGCCCCTCATCCCTTCTCCATCCACTGACCAGTAGCTTTTCCGGCGGAGCATCAACAACAACAATCGGTAGATCCTTTGTAACAGGCATTGCCTTTAACCACTGATGCAGTTGAAAAGCATCACCACGAGGGGAAATTACACCTAAAACAATAAAGTCGGGCTTCCGTGTACGTACTATTTCCTGGGCTTGTGATTTATGAATAGCAATAGAAACCTCATAGTTATTTTTTTCAAGCTCCGCCCGCAGACCCTCAGTAAAATCTACTTCCTTATCGACAATGAGAATTTTTCCTTTCATGAGTCTAAGACCTCCTTAGGGCTATATTTAAAATTTTTAATATTTTGAATCTTTGCTTCAAATATATTCTAACTTTTTTAATTAATGGCGTAAAGCGGAATAGGCCTGAATATTGATAGTCGTCTTACCTTAACTTTACCGGAAGATCACCTGAACCATAATCGTCTTAATAAAAAAAAGGAAACCTTTATTAAGGTTTTCCCCTAAGGAATCGGGCTGGATTTTAAGGTTTTCTCCTAAGGAATCAAGTAAAACACAAGTAATACACAAATAATACACTGTTTGGATTATTACATGGAAATAATCTTTTTTTGCAAAGCGTACTTGATCAGCTCCGCCCGGTTGTGGAGCTCAAGTTTGGCCATAAGCCTGGTTTTATGGCTGTCTACAGTTTTAGGGCTGATAACGAGCATCTTTGCGACTTCTTTATTCGTATGCCCTTCGGCCAGTAAACGCAGCACCTCTTTCTCGCGCCCGGTGAGCTGTTCGTAGGGATCACGTTTCTTATTTATATTGGCTTCCAGTTGATAGTTCCTGATCAGATGCTTCGTTGCTGACGGAGAAAGATACGAATCACCGCGGTAGACTGAACGAATGGCTGTAACAAGCTCGGATGAGGCGGCGGATTTGTTGAGGAAGCCGTGGGCACCAGCCTCAAGAATAGAAAAAACATGTTCTTCATCACTATATTGGGTAAGAATAATTATTTTTATCTCCGGAAACTCTTTACAAAGGGCAAGGGTTGCTTCAAGACCACTCATTCCAGGCATAGAGAGATCCATGAGCACTATATCAATTTTATGCTTACCGGCGATTTCCAAGGCTTCATTTCCATTGCCAGCTTCTCCGACAATCTCTATTTCAGGTGAAAGCTCCAGCAAGGCACAGAGACCTTCACGCACGATGGTGTGATCATCAACCAGTAATACCCTGATTTTACGCATATCAGAAACTCCTTTACAATTTCAGAGAAGCTCCGGGGTCTACGGAGAAGCTCCGGGGCCTAAGATCAATAGAAAGGCTTTATCGCAAGGGAATAACTGCAATTACCGTGGTTCCTTTCCCCGGTTGAGAATGGACTGTTAAATCCCCACGAAAGAGTTTCATCCTTTCTTTGGCGATCATAAGACCCATACCGTTTTTTCTTTTTTTAGGAATTATTTTTCCTATTTGTGTAACGTCAAACCCTATACCATCATCCTGGATAGAGATCTCCAGCTTTTGATCTTTTGTCTGCATAGTTATTGTTACATTTTTTGCCTGGGAGTGCCGCACGACATTTCCGATCATCCCCTGCACCCAGCGAAATAGACTTACTTCAATTTCCGGCAAAAGGGTAACACCCGCTTCCTTTATATCAAAATTAACATTAATCCCCAGCGGAAGAAGGCAGGATTCGGCATAATGGCGAATTGCGGGAACAAACCCATGCAAATCGAGGAGTACGGGGCGCAGATCGGAGACGAGACGGTTAACCTCATTGTTTATCTGTATAGTCGCAGCATGTGTTTTTGTTAACATAGTTTTGAACTTGTTATCCTGGATCCCGATTATTTCAGCCATCTCAATCAGCACCTGCAAGTTCAGGGTCAAAGCGGCCAGCATCTGACAGGTTTCATCATGCAGTTCCTGTGATATTCTTTTTTTCTCTTCTTCCTGAGCAGTGATAACCTGTAACGCTACCTGCCGAATCCTTTCTCTCTTATTCAGCAGTTTGGCATGTAACCTGGCCTGACCAATAGCTAACCCTAGTTGGTCTCCCACGGAGTGCAAAAGATGCATATCCTTTTCAGTGAACTGGCGTGCAAGCGGACTTGCACAGTTTAACACCCCCAATACTCTTTCCCTGTAACGCAAAGGAACGCTGATAAAAGACCGCAAACTTTTTTTATTGATAAGGTTGCAGGATAAAATGGCTTCCGGTTCGTTTGAAATATCATCCATCAGAATCGCTTTACCGGTTAACGCAACCCTCCCGTTTAGACCCTCTCCAATTTTAACGGTTATTTTCTCTGCATATACAGCGGGAAGGCCGCGATAAACACAATAAGTAAGGTATTTATCCCGATCGTCCAGAAGTAAAATACCGCCGCATATCCCTCCCATATACTCGAGCGTTTTTTCCAGCCCTACTCTCAAAATAGCATTTAATTCACATAATCCGCTTACCGCTGAGGTTACACGGCTAATAATTAAAAGAGCGTCAATGATTTCATCATCTTCCAACTTTTGATAAGGCTTGATATTATCAGATGATAAGGCAGTGTCCGTCGTTTGGGCATTATTTTTTCTTGCTGACATGATTATACCTCCCAACAAAAAATAGCAAAAAACGGTCTATACCGGCTGTAACCTGCCGATATTTAAATTATCTGAATTGTAGACCTATTCTTATTATACTGCACCCCGGCAATTAATGTCAATAGGGAATTACTGTCGTAGGCAACCGGATTACTCATTTAATAAATGCAGCTATGGAGGAAAAGTACTCCTCCTCGCCTTCAAAAATCAGGCTGTTATGGTCGGCATAGGGGATTATAACCAGCTTTTTTTCATCTGTTTTCAGCAAAGAATAGATCGCTTCAGCTTCCGTCAGGGGTACCAGATTGTCCTCTTCACCATGAATAATCAGGGCAGGTGCGCGGATACTCTGTATTTTTTGACGGCACTCCTCCTCGAGTGGCTCCAGTATCTCATGGGAGAAACCGAGCCGCCGGGCAATGCGGGAAGCACAAACAAACCCGCTTTCGATGATCAGTCCCTTAAATTCACCGGTACGGGCAGCCGCCAGCTCCAGGGCGGAAACGCTTCCTAAGGAGCGGCCCATTATATAAAGCCCTAAACTGTATTTACGGCCGGCCAGCTCTTTTTTCAGGGCCTCAAAAATAACGTGGGCGTCTGACAACAGGGCAGTAAAAGTTGGGGTACCGCTGCTGTCGCCGTAACCGCGGTACTCGGCCACCGCCAGGTTTGCCCCCGCTGCATTGTAGAACCGGGCAAAACCATCGTAATCGCTGACAATTTCCCCGTTTCCATGAAAAAACAGGATCGTGGGAAAGTCATGGCCTCTGCTGTAAAAACGGCAATGCAACGAAATATCGGCATCGGCAGATATTTGAAAATCGAAAGCATTTTCAGGACAGCGCCTCAGTCCCCGCCGGGGGAAAAAAGCATTCCGCAAAATAAGGGGCTCATCCAAAAGATAATAGTAAGACATAATAACATACACGCTCCTTTTATTATAGAACAGGGACACGGGGACAGCAGACTGACCACTGAAAAAGCCCTGAATTGTCATCCTGAGCGTTAGCGAAGGATCTTTAAACTACTGATAACGTTGAACTTTTCTCAAAGCAAGCTTGGGGACGGTTCTTGTTCTTGCCTTTTGCTTGTTTTAGTGGGACAGGTCCCTTGTCCCACCTATCTCTAGGCAAGTTTGGGGACGGTTCTTGTTCTTGCATAAGGAAGATAACACCAGTTCAATTACGATATCCTTTACCTGGAATCA
>CAZQXY010000081.1:0-8512 GCA_964597455.1 uncultured Desulfovibrionaceae bacterium | reverse complement strand
CGGTCAATCTTCCCGGAAAAAGATGGGTCAATAGAAATTATAGGCGGCCTTGTAAGGATTTATGACCCGGCAGAGGAAGGCAACCCGGCAATTATTCATAATGATCCTATGGCAAGAATCTTGGTAAATGGACAGGCCATCGATAAGCCGCGGGAAGTGCGTTCTGCAGACAAGGTGGAAATTACCTCCGGGGAGGAGCGGATTCCCGGTTCTGTACATGTAGAGCTGGCTGAAGGCAGTATGGTTGCCAAAATCAAAGTATTACCGGGAACGGTTATCAGAAGGATAGTAAAGAATACCCCGCCAATTTCAGAGTTGGTATTAAGCTATGAAGAAGAGCATGAATATTTTAACGATGTAACGGCTGCAGGTGTTCAAGCGGCATTGGGGGAAAAAGGCGTTGTCTTCGGCATTGATTTGCAGCAAATTGAAAAGGTTGTAAGCGAGGCCAATGGGACATTTGAGACTGTCGCCAGGGGCGTAGGGATGAAGAAAGGCAGGGACGGTTATGTTGAGCTTTTGTTTGTTCCGGGAATTAAAATATCTTCACACAATGAAGAAGAGCTCTCCAAGGTTGACTATAAAGAGAAGATTGAAATTCCTGCAGTAAATGAAGGTGATCCTATTGCTGTTATTCATCCGCCTCTTCCGGGGACGCCGGGACGTTTGGTGACCGGGAAGGTTATCGAACCGCCCTCCGTGCGAGAGGTAATGGTAAGCTGTAAAAGTGGATGCGAGATAACTCCTGAGGGAGATAGGATCTATGCAACATGTACGGGCAGGCCTTTAGTCAAAGGGAGAAAAAACGAAGTATTGAAGGTTGTGCCTATTTATATTCATCAGGGCGATGTGGATCTGAAAAGCGGCAACCTGCGCTTCCAGGGGGAACTAAAAATCTCAGGGGATATAATGGAGGGGATGACGGCAGAAAGCTTTGGCAATATGGAGGTACAGGGCAATACCGCCGGTGCTCAAGTGATCTCTGGCGGAAGCATTATATTCCGACATAATTTAATTAATTCCAGAGTTGTTGCCGGAATTATGGTGGATTTTTATTCAAAGTTCGAACCTGTACTGGAGGAAATAGAAAAAACGTTTATATCTTTAATTGATGGTCTTAAACAGTTCAGGGCCACGTTATCAGATCGCGGGAAAGTAATAGATGATCATAAAGTGGGTTATCTGATAAAATTGATTATTGACCGTAAATATGCATCATTGCCGGAATTACTTGAAAAAATGATGAATTTATTAAAGGAAAATCGCTTTTCTTTCCCATTGCAGATTGAAAAAGTGCTGCTTGAAATAGAGAATCTATATACGGGCAACGGTCTTGCAAATATTCGAAGCGAGGCCGATCTTAAGCGTATTATCCGGGTTTTGGCTGCTGCCGGTCTTTCTATTAATGAGTTAAATAAGGATCTGCAAGGTGATATAATTGCTTCATATATCCAAAATTCGACACTGATAGCAAGTGGCAATATTATTGTTCAGGGGACAGGTTGTTATAATACTTTTTTTAAAGCCGGGGGAGATATTCAGATAAATGGGGTATTTCGCGGAGGCGAAATTACAGCAGATGGAAAAGTATACATTGGGGAAGCAGGTTCGCCTGGTTTGCTGCTCAAGCAAGGCAAAATAAATCTCTCTCCGGATTCTGAAGTTAAATTCCGTAGGATTTATGAAAATGTCCAGCTTTCTTTCGGCAATCGCTCTTATAAATTTGAAGAGACCAGATCTATGGTCAAGGTTTACTATTCTAAAGAGGAAGACCAGGTTAAGATTGTTCATATTTGAGTATCGTATCTGCCTGTCTGTATCGTTCTGTCTGTATCTTCCTGTATATTAACAAAAAGTATTTATAGCATTAGCATTAAATAATCTGTCATTTTAGCTTAATCTTATGCGTACCGGCCAGAGCTGATTACCGGGCTTTTTTATATCCGGCCGGTATTGGTTTTGCCTGTGCTATCTTTGCCTCATTTGACAATCGGGATGGTTTATTGTAACTTAAATGTGGAAGAATAAAAATATCCGTTGAGGAGGAAGAAACACATGGAAGAGGTTAAAAAAAAGCTTTTGGAAGCAACTCCTAAAGGTAAAATACCCTGTGTAATGGCTTTTAAAATTGCCCGGGAATGTAATTGTTCTGCGGCGGAGATTGGAAAACTGTGTAATGAGCTGAAAATTAAAATAGTCAGCTGTCAGCTTGGTTGTTTTGATGAATAGGGGCAGGCTGGTACTGCAGCTAAATAGATTTTGTGCGGGGAAGAATAGAGTGAGGTGCGGGGAAGAATGGAGTGAGGCAAGTTGCAGACGGTTCAGAAGGCATTAACCGTGAAAGAGGCGCAGCAGCGTATCGTAAATTCCCTAAGCGGGAAGCTAACGCCGATCGAGACAATTCCTGCCGGAGGATCTTTGGGGCGTGCTGCTGCGGAGAATATTTTCTCCCCTGATATGTTGCCTTCCTTTGCCCGATCAACTATGGATGGTTTTGCTGTGCATTCCGCTGATACTTTCGGAGCATCCGAGAGCGTCCCGGCGCTTTTGAAGCTTAAAGGAAGCATTTTGATGGGGAAGGAGCCTCCAGGTTCCTTGGAACTGGGAGAAGCTCTGAGTATTCCCACCGGCGGTATGATTCCCGCCGGTGGCGATGCCGTTGTTATGCTGGAATACTGTGAAGTAATAGGGGAGCAAGTTGCTGTTTACCGTCCTGTTGCCACTTTTGAGAATATCTTACAGGTTGGCGACGACTATAAAAAAGGGGATATTGTTGTCCCTTCCGGACGTTTGATTCGTTCGCAGGATATTGGCATCTTATCTTCGATGGGCATTTTGCAATTAAAAGTGTATTCCATGCCCAGGGTAGTTATATTTTCTACAGGAGATGAAATAATCCCTCCCGGGAAGAGGCCTAAACCAGGACAGATCAGAGATATTAACGGTTTTGCGCTGGCTGCCCTGACAGGTAGGAATGGTGGAGTTCCTGAATACCGCGGTATAGTTAAGGATGACAAAGATGCGCTGTATGAAGCCGTTTTGGATGCGCTGGATACAGTGGACATTGTCCTTATTTCCGGCGGCAGCTCCGTTGGAACCAGGGACGTTGCTGTGGAGGTGATTGACGACCTTCCCGAGGGAGGCGTTTATTTTCACGGTGTTTCCATGAAGCCTGGTAAACCGGTAATTTATGGAATGAGCAGGTCGACACCAATATTTGGGCTTTCAGGAAATCCTGTATCTGCAATGTTCTGCTTTCTATTATTCGTCAGACCTGCTATACGCTCAGTGCAGGGGCTTTCCCCATTTCCCTCTTTTGCCCCTTATGTTGAAGCACGGTTGGATACGAATTTGTCTTCTCCCGGGGGCATGGAAGATTATGTGCGGGTATCTCTTTATGAAGACAGCGCCTCAGGGGAAGAAGCAGATATCATTCGGGCCAGGCCTGTTATTGGCGGTGCGGGGATGCTGAGTACAATGGTAAATGGAGATGGATACTTTGTAATTCCCAGGGACGTGGAGGCCTTGCCCGAAGGGGAGAAGGTCAAAGTATACCTTTTTTAAAGGAGGAATCTCTCTTGGAAAAGCAGGATATTTTTTGTGTACGGGTATCAATATTAACCGCCAGTGACCGCAGTGCAAGGGGTGAGCGGGAAGATATCAGCGGTAAAGTAATCATGGAGTTCATTCAGTCACTGGGTTGGAAAGTGATCGGATATACGGTAGTAGCTGATGATCGGGAGATGCTTAAAAAAGAACTCATAAGGATGGCTGATGAGTTAAAATCTGCTCTGATTTTTACGACGGGCGGGACAGGGCTGGCGCCGAGGGATTTAACTCCCGAGGCAACGAAGGATGTTATTGATAAGGAAGTTCCCGGTATTTCCGAAGCAATGCGGATGGAGAGCCTCAAGAAAACGCCTAATGCCATGATTTCACGGGCTGTGTGCGGTATCAGGGGTAGTACGCTTATAGTTAACCTTCCCGGAAGCCCGAAGGCGGTCAGGGAATGTTTGGAGGTAATCCAACCCGCCTTGCCTCATGCTCTGGGGTTGCTGCAGGGAGAGGTTGGCGACTGCGGAAACATGGTATAATTCTACTTTATCTTAATCTTAAAGAATACAGGTTTGCTGAGATTTTAGTTCCATACAGACTTTTGCATGCGGTTCAGGTATTCGCCGGAGCCGTTTTTTAATTAAATAATGGTGGTCAAGAGCGCTGTTTTTCATGTCGTGCTCCATTTTGAAGCGCTGCAGTGGAGTTTTATAGTGAGCGTGGCTAATACAGGCATATTTTTTTTACAGCAGGAAATAATATGATCATCTTGAGAAATATTAAGGAAAAAGGCGAAAGAAAAGGAAATTAATCAAGAACAGGATGATAACATGCTGTAAAGTCTTTATTTCAATATTGGTTTGGTTTGCTTCTTTTTAGGTGGAATGTGTATTATAATTATAATGATTAGCACTCACCCAAAATGAGTGCTAACAAAGGCCAAAATTAAAAACTTAAAGGAGGTATCTATGTATGAATCTGAAACCTTTAGGGGACAGAGTAATTATTAAGGTTCTGGAAGAGGAGGAAAAGACAAGCGGTGGTATTGTTCTCCCTGACAAAGCAAAGGAAAAACCTCAGGAAGGCGAAATAATGGCAGTGGGTCCGGGCAGGATACTTGATGACGGGACAAGGGTTCAAATGGATGTAAAAGAGGGCGACAAGGTGGTTTATTCAAAATACGCCGGTACGGAAATTAAGATTAACGGAGAGGAATACCTGATTTTACGTCAAGATGATATTTTGGGCGTTTTTTCCTAAGCAGCACCTGCCAATAAAATACGTCGGTGATCCTTAACCAAATCCGCGGGTGATACTTAAGCAGATCGATGATCGAAGAAGTGAAACCGGAGAAGAAGTGAAATCTAGATGATTAAAGAAGGAGGTTTTATAATTTATGGCACATAAAGATATCCTTTATCATGAAGAAGCGCGCCAGGCTCTGGAAAGAGGAGTTGACAAGCTTGCCAACACCGTGAAAGTTACTCTGGGTCCTAAAGGCCGCAATGTTGTCCTGGATAAAAGATTTGGTTCTCCGCAGATTACCAATGACGGGGTTACTATAGCGCGTGAGATTGAATTGGAAGACGCGTTTGAAAATATGGGCGCACAGCTTGTGAAAGAGGTGGCCAACAAAACGCAGGATGTGGCCGGAGACGGAACAACTTCCGCTACGATACTGGCGCAGGCCATTATCAAGCAGGGGATCAAAAACGTTACCGCCGGTACCAACCCCACGCTCATGAAAAAAGGTATTGATAAAGCAGTAGGGAAAATATTGGAAAATATTAAAAGTCAGAGTAAGCCTGTGGAAAGCAGGGAGTCTATCGCCCAGGTCGCTTCCGTATCCGCCGATAACGAAACGATTGGGAACCTGATCGCCGATGCCATGGAAAAAGTCGGTAAGGACGGCGTTATTACCGTTGAGGAATCCAAGGGTTTTCAAACCGATTTAAAAGTAGTTGAAGGTATGCAGTTTGACAGGGGTTATATTTCTCACTACATGGTAACGGATACTGAAAAAATGGAAGCGATCCTGGAAGAACCCATGATCCTGCTGACAGACCGCAAGGTGGGCAATATTCATGATATCCTGCCTTTACTGGAGAAAATTGTCCAGAGAGGAAAACCACTTTTGCTGGTTGCTGAAGATATCGAGGGCGAAGCCCTGGCTACGCTGGTTGTTAATAAAATTCGCGGCACCTTTACCTGCGTAGGAGTAAAAGCCCCCGGTTTTGGTGACCGCCGCAAGGCTATGCTGGAAGATATCGCTATTCTTACCGGTGGCCAGGTTATCGCGGAGGATCTGGGGCTTGAGATGAAGAGCGTGGATATCGATATGCTGGGCAGCGCCCGCCAGGTAAGAATAAGCAAAGACGAAACCGTTATTGTAGATGGTGCAGGGTCATCTGAAGATATTGAAAAGCGTATCAGCCAGATCCGCAGCCAGATAGAAGAGACAACTTCTGATTTTGACAGGGAGAAACTCCAGGAGCGGCTGGCGAAGCTGGCCGGAGGCGTAGCTGTAATCGAGGTGGGAGCAGCAACGGAGACGGAAATGAAAGAAAAGAAACTGCGCATTGAGGATGCTCTCTCCGCTACGAGGGCCGCTGTTGAAGAAGGCATTGTTCCCGGAGGCGGTGTTGCCTACCTTAATGCTATTGCCTCTTTGGAGAGCCTTGACCTGAAGGAAGATGAAGGGGTAGGCGTCAAGATTGTAGCCAGGGCGCTGGAAGATCCGCTGCGCCATATTGCTGAAAACGCCGGGTCAGAGGGTTCTATAGTAGTTGAAAAAGTTAAGTCTATGCCCTCGGGGACCGGTTTTAATGCTCTTACCAGCGAGTATCAGGATATGATGGAGGCCGGTATTGTTGACCCCGCAAAGGTGGTCCGTTCAGCTATCCAGAATTCCGCCAGTATCGCCTCGCTTTTCCTGACTACGGAAGCAGTAGTTGCAGATGCTCCTGAAGAAAATAAAATGCCTGACATGGGAGGCATGGGCGGCATGCCGCCAATGTAATACCGAAAAAGAAAAGGGGCTGTCCCGAGGGGATCGCCCCTTTTTAATTGGTTTTTGTTAAATACGAAAAAGAAATAGGTAGGCAGGAAAACTGTTAATCTTTGCCGAAATATAGTTGATCGTTATCTGGTAAAGAATACAAAAGGAGAAGAGAGATGAAAGCGCTCGAAAAGGTAATTATTCTGGATTTTGGGGGGCAGGATGGTCAGTTAATCGCCCGTAAGATTCGGAAACTTAAGGTTTACTGTGAAATAATGCCTTACAGCACGTCTTTTAAGATTCTGCTGGCGGAAAATCCTTCTGCTCTGATCTTAGCCGGGGGCCCTGACAGTATTTACAAAGACAATGCCCCGCGCTGCGATACGCGTATCTATACGCTGGATATCCCTGTTCTGGGTATCTGCTACGGGATGCAGCTAATGGCCGGGGATCTGGGAGGAGAGGTAATTCAGGGCAGGGATCAGGGGTATGGAGAAGCTGCGCTTTCAGTTATCGAAGAAGGAGAAGGCCTCTTCGCCGGCCTGGGGAATGAATTCCCGGCCTGGGTGAACTATGGTGATCAGGTTAAAAAAGCCCCTCCGGGTTTTAAGGTGCTTGCTCAAGGCTCGCATGTTCCAGTTGCAGCGATGGTTGATATTTCCAGAAAGCTTTTCGGTTTGCAATTCCATCCGGAGGATCCTCATACACCCCAGGGGGATCTGCTGTTAAAAAATTATTTGGAAAAAATCTGCGGCCTTTCCGGCGACTGGACGATGGAAAATTTCGTTAAGAACAGCATCATGGAGATCAGGAAAAAGGTTGGCCCTGATGCCAGGGCAGTCTGCGGTTTAAGCGGTGGTATTGATTCTTCTGTTGCCGCCGTGCTGGTGCATCGGGCACTGGGGGAAAGGCTGACCTGTATTTTTGTTGACCACGGGCTGATGCGCAAAGGGGAAAAAGAGCAGGCGCTTTCAACTTTCAGCGGCGGGTTTAAGATGAAGATTATCGCCGTGGATACAGCCGATGAGATGCTGGCGCTTCTTCGGGGGGTTTCCGACCCTGAGCAGAAGAGAAAAATCATCGGGAATCATTTTATCCGTGTTTTTGAGCGTGAGGCGGAAAAGCTGGGACGTACTGATTTTTTAGTTCAGGGCACCCTGTATCCAGATGTAATTGAAAGCAGTACGGCTGCAGGTGCGGTGATCAAATCGCATCATAATGTGGGCGGGCTGCCCGAGGATATGCATTTTTCTTTAATCGAACCGCTGAAATACCTGTTTAAAGATGAGGTTCGCGAGGTAGCGGCGGAACTGGGGTTGCCGGAAGAAATAGTCTGGAGGCATCCATTCCCCGGCCCGGGGCTGGCCGTGCGGGTTCTCGGCGAAGTGACCCCGGAAAAAATTGCAATTGTAAGGGAAGCGGATTATATTATCGTGGAAGAAATCAAAAAAGCAGGACTTTACCGGGATATCTGGCAGGCCTTTGCTGTTTTGCCCGGTATTTACAGCGTGGGGGTTAGGGGCGGCAGCCGAACTTATGCACATACCATTGTGTTGCGTGCGGTTACCAGTCAGGATGGGATGACTGCCGGGTGGTATCCCATTCCTTACGAAGTGCTGCAGGCTATTTCAACAAGGTTGGTTAACGAAATACCCGAAGTTAACCGTTTTGTCTACGACCTGACAGCAAAGCCCCCATCGACGATTGAGTGGGAGTAACCCTTGTAAACCCACAGGGGCGCTCGGGTCGCTCCTCAGCGTTGCCCTATCCTCCCTTGTGGTAAAGCACAGTTAGTATAGCATAAATACCTATTTGATTGGAATACCAAAAACCCAAATTGTCCTTGACATGGGGTACACTTTAAGGGGTACACTTTAAAAGGTACAAAAGGGTTTAATGCTAATGTAGATCCTGTAGCTTTCCGGCCACCTCTGCCTGTTTATTTGGGTAGAGGTGGGA
>CAZQXY010000080.1:0-8536 GCA_964597455.1 uncultured Desulfovibrionaceae bacterium | reverse complement strand
GTAGCTGCAGATCCACGCTACCTTTTCTTTTTCTTGCAGGAGTTTGTTTTCCTCTTCCTCCAGCCTCTCCCAGAATTCTGTCTCCTCGGCTTGCTGTTCCAAAGTACTCGTACTCCCTCCGATAAAGACTGGCTCTATACCACCAACAAAATTCATCAGCAAACCGCCTGCTATAATCCCCGGCAAACAATGGCCGCGGCTGGCCGGTCCGTAATCCTCTGACTGGTGCAGCCGCATATTTCAAAATCAGCGCTGACCCTGGTCGAGCTCGCTATCAATAATCCTGAGCAGTTGCTCCCGGCCTTCTCCTGTCTTCGCTGAAAAAGTTATCATTACTTCCTGCTCAACCTCCAGAAAACCGGCAATAGCCAGTCTCTGCCTGTCTCTCTTCCCACGGGGGACTTTATCGGCTTTGCTGGCTACAACTACGGTATTATAGGAGAAATGCCTGAGCCAGGCCGCCATTTCTTTGTCTTCGACTGAAGGTTCGTGCCGCAGATCAATTACGAGAAGTACCAGCAAGATTTTCTTTCTGGCAGAAAAAAAGTCTTCTATAAGAGAACCCCATTTTTGCTGTAATACCCGGGATACTTTTGCATAACCGTAACCTGGCAGATCAACAAAATAAAAAGAATCATTAACCAGATAGAAATGCAGCGCGCGCGTCTTACCCGGGGTATTGCTAGTCCTGGCCAGGTTACGGCGTCCCAACAGCGAATTAATAAGCGATGATTTTCCTACATTTGAGCGTCCCACAAGGACGATTTCCGGCAGCTTTGCTGCTGGAAGATCCTTGCGGGTGCTAACTAACTTTAAGAGCTCCGCTTTTTTGACTTTCATCTTTTTCTTTCTTAACCAGTGAATTTTCCAGAACCTGCTCAATATAATCAACTGTAATAAATTCCAGGCGTCGGCGAACATTAGCGGGGATATCCGCAAGATCCTTCTTGTTCTCTTCGGGAAGAATGATCCTTTTAATACCGGCACGGTGTGCGGCAAGAATCTTTTCCTTTACTCCCCCCACAGGAAGAACCTTCCCCCTTAAAGTAATCTCTCCGGTCATAGCGACCTGGTGATCCACCGGTATCCGGGTCAGCGCCGACACCATCGCCGTGGTCATGGTTATCCCCGCCGAAGGTCCGTCTTTAGGAATTGCCCCCTCGGGAACGTGAATGTGAATATCATACTCGTTATAAAAATTCTCATCGATTCCCAGCGAATCAACCCTGGAACGGATAAGGCTGAACGCCGCCTTAGCTGATTCCTGCATGATTTCACCCAACTTGCCCGTTAGGATCAGTTTTCCTTTACCCTTCATCAGGGTTACTTCAATTGCCAGCAGATCTCCTCCGGACTCGGTCCAGGCCACACCGGTAGCCACCCCCACCTCGCTTTGCTTTTCAGCCATACCGTAGCGGAAACGGGGCGGGCCCAGGTATTTATGCAAATTGCTGCGGCTCACCGTAATGTTGTAATCATTATTTTTCACCACTTCGCGAGCGGTCTTCCGGCAGACATTGGCTATCTCCCTCTCCAAATTACGCACACCGGCTTCCCTGGTATATTCTCTTACAATATGCCGCAGAGTACCTTCTGAAATACGCAGTTGTTTATCGCTCAATCCGTTTTCTTCGAGCTGCTTTTGAATGAGATGCCGCTGGGCGATCCTGACTTTTTCCTCTTCCGTATATCCCGGCAAATGAATCGCCTCCATACGATCCAGGAGCGGTTGAGGGATATTAAAGCGGTTATTGGCGGTAGTGATAAACATAACCTGTGAAAGATCAAAAGGAGTCTCGATATAATGGTCGCTAAAAGAGTTATTTTGCTCCGGATCAAGCACCTCCAGTAGAGCTGAAGACGGGTCGCCCCGAAAATCAGTGGACATCTTATCTACTTCATCCAGTAAGAAAACCGGGTTACGGGATTTGGCCTGACGGATACCCTGGATAATCCGACCCGGCATCGCCCCAACGTAAGTGCGGCGGTGGCCCCTTATTTCAGCTTCATCCCTGACGCCTCCCAGGGAAATTCGCACAAAATTCCGTTCCATAGCCCTCGCTATGGAACGTGCCAGAGAAGTTTTACCAACTCCCGGAGGACCGATGAGACAGAGAATAGGGCCTTTTATTTTATGAGCAAGGCTGCGCACAGCCAGATATTCCAAAATTCGTTCCTTTACTTTCTCCAACCCGTAGTGATCCTCATCTAATATTTTCTCGACTATCTCCAAATCCAGTTGATCTTCCGTCTGCACGGCCCAGGGAAGCTCGATAAGCCAATCCAGATAAGTCCGGATGACAACGCCTTCAGCAGCAGCCGGGGGCATTTTTTCCAGCCGCTCAAGCTCTTTTAAAGCTTTGTTCTCTACCTCTTCAGGCAGTTTCGCCTCGTCGATTTTTTCCCGATATTCATCTACCTCAGCCGTACGTTCATCCCTTTCGCCCAGTTCCTTCTGAATAGCCCTTATCTGCTCCCTTAAATAATATTCTTTTTGAGTTTTCTCCATCTGTTTACGGACACGCAGGCCGATTTTTTTCTCCAGTTCGAGTATCTCCATCTCCAGGCTAAAAACCCCGGCCAGATACTCCAACCTGTCCTGGGGCGATACTGCTTCCAGGATACCCTGCTTCTGTTCAAGCTTCAGCGACAAGTGTGAAGCGACAACATCAGCGAGCCTACCCGGCTCTTCAATTTCCGATACTGTCGAAAGAATTTCCGGTGAAATCTTTTTACTGAGTTTGGAATATTGTTCAAATTGAAAAAGAACGTGCCTCACGAGGGCTTCCATCTCAGCATCTTTTCTGTTATCATCTTCTATTTCTTCGGCCTCAACTTCCAAAAAAAATTTATTTTCCAGAATATCCGTAATCTGAGCGCGGCCCAGGCCCTCCACCAGGACACGAATTGTCCCTCCCGGAAGCTTCAACATTTGTTTAATGTTAGCAATGGTTCCCAGAGGAAAGAGATCAGCGGATACCGGGTCGTCAATTTTGGCATCTTTTTGGGCAACCAGCAGGATTTTATTATCGTTAACCATGGCTTCATCCAGGGCGTTTATTGAACGCTCCCTGCCAACATCCAGATGAAGAACCATATTGGGAAAAACAACAACTCCCCGCAGCGGCAAAAGCGGCAGTTTAATACTCATTTCAATAACGTCCTCCTCTCTCTGAAAAATCCGTAGAAAAACCTGCTATCCGTTTTTATTTCTTCTCTTCTATTTATCAATTTCCTCTTTCCGCATGGAAAGAAATCGTTGGACCTGCAGGATAAAGATCATTTTTTATCATTGGCGTTGGTTTAAGAATATGTTCCCTGTTAACCAGCGCTCCTTCTAAAAGATCTTCAATTTGAGAAACGGGTACTATTTCAATATCCCTGATATTATTATAGATATGCTGCCAATTCTTTTCGGGTATAAATATTTTTTTGGCACCTGCATCGCGGGCAGCTTCAATCTTTGCAGTAACACCGCCCACAGGACATATGATCCCCCTGATAGAAAGCTCGCCGGTCATCGCCACAGTATTATCAACAGGAATCTTGGAAAAAGCGGAATAAACTGCCACAGCAATCCCTGCTCCGGCTGACGGGCCGTCAACCGGAATGCCACCCGGAAAATTTAAATGGATATCGTAATCCCGCATATTTTCACCCAGCAAATGCCCGAGCACAGTTAATACGTTTTCCACCGAACCGCGGGCAGTACCTTTACGTTTGAGCGTTCTGCCCATGCCGCCCATCTCTTCCTCTTCGACAATACCGGTAATGTTAAGCCTCCCATCTCCTTTCCCAACAAAAAGGACGGAAGCCTCAATTTCAAGAAGCGCACCCAGATGAGGCCCGTAAACTGCAAGGCCGTTTACCAGCCCTACCTGCGGAAACTCAGGAATCCTTTTTTCGGGCCGGGGCGACAGCCTGCTATTATTAACAACCCATTCCATATCTTCGCCTTCCAGGGCGGATCTTCCTTCCCCCTGGGCAATCCCTGCTGCCAGCTGGACCATATTAACCGCATCTCTGCCGTTAAGGCAAAACGTGGTGATTACCTTTAAGGCTTCCGGTGTTATTTCGAAATCAACCCTCTTGGCAGCGTTAAGGGCAATCCTACCGATCTCTTCCGGCGTAAGCACGCGGAAAAATATCTCCATACAGCGGGAACGAATAGCCGGCGGGATCTCCTCCGGCTGTCGTGTTGTAGCACCGATTAGCCGGAAATCCGCTGGAAGGCCGTTCTGAAAAATGTCATGAATGTGGCGTGGGACATTACGCTCTTCGCTGTTATAATAAGCGCTTTCCAAAAAAACTTTACGATCCTCCAAAACTTTAAGCAATTTATTAATTTGAACGGGGTGCAACTCGCCAATTTCATCTATAAAAAGAATCCCGCCGTGAGCTTTTGTAACTGCGCCGGGCTTGGGTTGCGGTATTCCTGCCATTCCCATGGGGCCCGCTCCCTGGTAAATAGGATCGTGAACAGTGCCCATCAAGGGATCAGCGATGCCCCGCTCGTCAAAACGCATTGTGGTAGCATCAACCTCTATAAATTTGGCATCCATCGTAAAGGGAGATAGCATATTTTTTTTAGCCTCTTCCAGAACGAGCCGCGCTGCTGCTGTTTTCCCAATACCCGGAACACCATAAAGCAAAACGTGCTGGGGATTTGGACCGCAAAGTGCGGCCCTTAAAGCCTTGAGCCCATCCTCCTGTCCAATTATTTCGTTAAAAGAAGAGGGGCGTACTTTTTCAGCAAGGGGTTCCGTAAGAGAAAGAGAACGCATGCGTGATAGCTCATCCATTTCCTTGGATGATTCCTTTTCGATCGCAACTTTGCTCCCCCTTTGATTGCGCAGCAGGTTCCAAAAGTAAAGCCCTATTACTACAGCAAAAAACAGTTGGATTAAACCAAATAACCCGGCCCAACCGTACAAAATATCCTCACATCCTTCTCAGTTATACAAATTCTTTATATATTATTACCTGAGAAGAATACAATTAACCATCAGGCGTGGATAAGAAAAATTATAAAAAATTATAATAAAAAAAGTGGCCGCCTGCAGGCCACCCTGGAAAAGCAGTATATTTAAGAAGCCGAAACTCCCTTTTTATGCCTTTTTCCTGAAGTAAGCAGCTTGGGTTTTTCTTCTTTTTTTACCACCCCGGGAGTAATAATACATTTGTCGATATCTTCACGGGATGGTATTTCATACATTATATCGAGCAGAAATCCTTCCATAATACTTCTTAAACCGCGAGCACCGGTTTTATGCTTCGTCGCTTCCTCAGCAATAACTTCCAGAGAACCTTCTTTAAACTCCAGTTGGACATTATCCAGTTCAAACATTTTTTGGTACTGCTTAACCAGCGAATTAACAGGCTCTGTTAATATCCTGACCAGGGAATCGCGATCAAGCGCATCCAGGATGGCGATCACCTGCAAACGTCCCACACATTCCGGTATTAACCCAAACCTGATCATGTCCTCCGGATAAACATGGCGGAGCACATCGCCGATATTCAAATCAATTTTGGGCCTGACATCTGCCCCAAAACCCATTCCTCCAGCACCGATACGTTTAAGAATAATCTTTTCCAGACCGTCAAAGGCCCCACCACAGATGAAGAGAATATCCGTCGTATCTATTTGCATAAATTCCTGGTGAGGGTGCTTGCGCCCACCCTGGGGAGGGACGCTGGCCACTGTTCCTTCCAGTATCTTCAACAGCGCCTGCTGAACACCTTCGCCGGAGACATCCCGTGTGATGGAAGGATTTTCGCTTTTACGGGCTATTTTATCAAACTCATCAATATAAACGATCCCCTTTTCAGCCTTTTCCAGATCGTAATCAGCCGCCTGGATCAGCTTAAGGAGAATGTTTTCTACATCTTCCCCCACATACCCGGCCTCCGTAAGGGAAGTGGCATCAGCAATAGCGAAAGGAACGTTCAAAAGGCGGGCCAGAGTCTGTGCCAGGAGTGTTTTCCCCACACCCGTAGGCCCGATGAGCAAAATATTACTCTTTTGCAGCTCGATATCGTCCGCTTTCTGTCCGGCGTTAACCCGCTTATAATGATTGTAAACAGCCACGGAGAGAACCTTTTTGGCATCTTCCTGACCGATAACATATTTGCTGAGCACTTCGTGAATTTCTGCAGGCTTAGGAAGATCTACCAGGTTCAGTTCGTAATCATCCCCGATTTCTTCCTCAATGATCTCGTTACATAGCTCGATGCACTCATCGCAGATATAAACACCGGGACCTGCAACCAGTTTGCGAACCTGCTCCTGATTTTTGCCGCAAAAGGAACACTTAAGCTGCCCCTTTTCATCGCTGAATTTAAACATTAATTATTTCACCTCTTTAATTCCCTTTTCTCCAAAATGGAATCAACCAGACCATACTCTACAGCCTTATCAGCCGACATATAAAAATCCCTGTCGGTGTCTCTGGCAATACGCTCAACCGGCTGCCCCGTATGGTAAGCCAAAATTTTATTCAGGGATTCTCTCAGGCGTAAAATTTCCTTAGCTTGAATGTCAATATCCACAGCCTGGCCCTTGGTTCCCCCAAGAGGCTGGTGCATCATTACCCGGGAATTTGGCAACACATACCTTTTACCCTTTGCTCCGGCAGTTAATAAAATAGCACCCAAACTTGCCGCCAAGCCAACACAGATAGTGGAGACGTCTGGTTTAATATATTGCATCGTATCGTAAATTGCCATCCCGGAATATATTTCCCCACCGGGAGTATTTATATAAATATTGATATCTTTATCCGGATCTTCCGATTCTAAATAAAGCAGCTGGGCAACAACCAGATTGGCTATAGTATCGTTAATCGGGGTGCCGATAAAAATAATCCTATCCTTTAACAGGCGGGAATAAATATCATATGCCCTTTCCCCGCGGCTGGTTTGTTCTACTACCATAGGAACCAATTGCATCAAGTTTTTTTCATTTTCCATCGTTCACACACTCCCTGAAATAAAATTAGATCAATCCATTGATCTTATGATTCTTTTTGTGATTCCTCACTTTGTTCCACCCCCGGGTCTTTCTTTTCGCCTTCATCTTTTGCTTCCGCTAATTCCGCTTTTGCTTCCGCTAATTCGGCACCTTGTTCTGTTCCTTCGACATTTTCATCTTCGATATTTTCATCATTGTTTTTTCCCTCGGGGCCGGGTTCAACTTGTATAACATTGGCATGCTCAACAAGCAAATCAATGGCCTTACGATAGCGAATTTCATGTGCCATAATATCGAGGCGCCCCTGTTTTTCAAATTGCTCTTTAATTATTTCTAAATCTATTTCATCCTTATTATTTACATTTGCATTCTGTGCGTTCTGTGCATTCTGCACAACTTCTCTGAGCTTATCCTCTATTTCCTCGTCGGAAGCTTCCAGGGCTTCTTTCTTGATAATTGCATCCAGAACCAGATTTGCCTTAGCATGCTTTAACGCTTCACCGCGTTGCTCCGCTCTTATTTTTTCAAGTCCTCCCTCGATTAGCTGCCCGTACTGTTCAAGGTTAAGGCCCTGCATGCGCAGATAATATTCGAACTCAGCCAATCTGTTATCCAGTTCCCTCTCCACAAGCACTTCAGGAACATCCACTTTGGATTCCGCAGCAATTTTTTCAATGAGCTTACTTTCCAAGTCTATTTTTTCCCTGTTTTCCAGGTTCTCTTTAAGTTTATTCTCTACATCAGCCTTAAACTCCTCCAAAGTGGAAAATTCCTCTGTTAGTTCCTGAACAAAATCATCATCTAAATCAGGAAGCTGAGGCCTTTTAATTTCTTTTACAGTTACATGAAAAACGGCATCTTTCCCTCTAAGCTCTTCCTGGGCGTAATCTTCAGGAAAAGTTGCTTTGACTTCCCTTTCCTCGTTCTTATGCGCACCTAAGAGCTGTTCCTCAAAACCCTGGATAAAAGAGCCCGAACCAATCTCCAGAGAATAGTTCTCAGCGGCCCCCCCCTCAAAGGGTTCGCCATCGATAGTACCGCTAAAATCAATAACAGCCAGGTCTTTTTCACATATTTCCCCATCCTCAAGGGTAACTAATCTTGCATGTTGTTCCCTGAGCGAACCTAAATATCTTTCCACATCTTCTGCGGTAATCTCTTTTTTTTCCTGTTCTACTGTAATTCCCTGATAATCGCCCAGTTCCACCTCGGGCTTTACATCTACAGTAACCTTAAAGATAAGAGGCTTGCCTTTCTCCATCTGAACCAGTTCGAGTTCAGGCTTATCAATCGGCTCAAGCTGGCATTCTTTTACAGCCTTGCTGTAATTAGGATCAACAAGTATCTCCAGCGCATCTTCATAAAGAATTTCCGGTCCATAACGGGATTCCAGTATTTTTTGGGGAACCTTACCTTTACGGAAACCCGGAACAGATACTTTTTTGACCACTATACGGTAAGCCTTATCCAAAGCATCGCTTACTTCCTCTACAGGGACTTCAATCTCCAGACAGACTTTATTAGTGTCTATCTTTTCCCACTTATACACTTATTATGCCAACC
>CAZQXY010000079.1:0-8552 GCA_964597455.1 uncultured Desulfovibrionaceae bacterium | reverse complement strand
GATCAAACCGTCACTGGTCGCGGCCGTTTTGAGCCCGATTTTGCCATGCCCAACTTTATGATGATTTTTACCGAAGTGGAAGTTGATACCGAAACAGGCAAGGTTGACCTCCTCCGAGTGGTGTCCGCTACTGATGTCGGACAGATCATCGACCCTCCCGGCATTACAAATCAGCTCGACGGGTGCCTGGGTTCAGCCGGTATTGACTCCGCCCTCTTTGAGGAGACGGTTATGGATAAACGGCTCGGGCGCATTATGAACCCCAATATGATCGATTACAAGTGGCGTACCTTTACTGAACTTCCCGGGATGGAACATGTGATCCTGGAGACACCCTTCCCCAGCCACCGTTTTCATGCTATCGGCGTGGGCGAGATCGCCACGGCCCCGGGGCCCTCTGCTGTCCTCATGGCTGTATCCAATGCGCTGGGTGTGCGGATACATGATTACCCGCTCACGCCCGATAAGGTTTTAAGCGCCTTAGGGAAGATAACCGCTGCGAAGAGGGAGGTAAAATAAATGAAGCCCTTTATCCATATTAATGCCGGCTCGGTGGATGAGGCAGTAGAAATGCTTGCAAAATACGAAGGAAAGGCCAAGCTTAATGCAGGGGGGACGGACCTCCTCGGTGTCTTAAAGGAGCGTATTCTCCCTATATATCCGGAAGCGATCATCAATATAAAGACCATCCCCGGTCTTAGTACGATCGAAGAGCACGAAGAGGGGATTAGCATGGGCGCGCTGACCACCCTTGCAGAGATCATTAAATCTCCCATCATTGAAAAGTACTATCCCCTCCTTAATGAGGCCGCTAAAACCGTAGCTTCCTCCCAGATTCGGAACATGGCGACCATCGGTGGCAATCTCTGCCAGGATACCCGCTGTTGGTACTATCGCTATCCGGATAAAATCGGGGGTATGATCGATTGTTTCCGCAAAGGGGGCAAGGTATGCCCTGCCGCCTCCGGTGAAAATCAATACCACGCGGTCATGGGGGCGAAGAGATGTTTTGCGGTCTGTCCCTCCGACACGGCGATAGCCCTTACCGCCCTTGGCGCAAGGGTCAGCGTAGCAGGCGCAGAAGGTACGCGTAACATTCCCGTGGAGGAGTTCTACACCCTTCTGGGCAATGTACTCGCCCCCGGGGAGATGATTACGGCGGTTTATATCCCGAAACCTTCCCCTGCTGCCCGGCAGAAATTTCTCAAGTTTACCCTGCGCAAGCCAATCGACTTTGCTGTAGTCAGCGTTGCCGTGCTTATTACCCTTGACCGGGGGATCTGCAGCGATGCCCGCATTGTCCTGGGGGCGGTTGCCTCCGCTCCGCTCCGTGCTTTTAAAGCGGAGGAGTATCTGCAGGGAAAGGAGCTTTCTGCAGAAAATGCGGCTGAAGCAGCGGAGATCGCCCTGGCCGGGGCAAAACCCCTGGCGAAGAATGCCTATAAAGTGGAAATCGGCAAAACACTGATCAAAAGGGCGGTAAGAGGCAGCAGCGGTGAGCTATGATTGATTAAAACAAACTAAAACATATAAGAGCGAGCGTGTGAGCTCGTTCTTATTGTTTAGCAGGGACGATAATCTTTGCGGTTGGCTTAAGAGTTTTAATGCCTTAATTATGTTTACTTTTAGCACAGACGATAGTATAATAAAAGTACGAATTTCGCACAATAGGGGGTTTCGGATAATAATGGGAATGCTAATTAAATTGCGAAACCGGGCGCAAATAACTCTGCCCAAAGAAATAGTCAAAGCCTTGGGTTTAAAAAGTGGTGATGATTTAGAAATTAGAATTGAAAAGGGCCGGGTAATTATTACGCCGGTTGCAGTTATTCCAAAAGATGAACTGTGGGCCTGGAAAACGGAAATTCGCACCGCCATTGAGGAAGGGCGCGAAGAAGCCCGTGAAGGGAAACTGAAAGTCTATAATACGGTGCATGAGATGTGGGCAGAGATAGAAGCCGAGGAAAAGTGAAATGCCAACGTATAAGCTCAAGCCAACAAGTCGGTTCAAACGGCGACCACGATATACTTTAGAAATGCTAAGCTAATCAACAGGGGGTAGCCAAACAGAAGGGGTTGGTTTTGTGGGAAAAGTTCTGAAAATGAATATTGCCGCTGCCGTACCCGAATCCAATGGGGAAGGTGTAAAGATCAGATTGCCCATTTCCGGTATGCGGTGTGCTGCTTGCTCGGCCAGGGTGGAAAGGGAGTTAAACCGCCTGGGAGGAGTCTTGTCGGCAGATGTTAATCTTGCCACGGAAGTAGCAGCAATAACTTATGATGCGCAGACGATCTCGCCTGAAGGCATTGTCACCCGGATCCGCGCTGTCGGTTTCGATGTTAAGAACGAAACCCTGGAGGAAGAAAAGGATAGGTCACAGCAAAAAGAGCTACGTATACAGACAGCGCTGTTTGTTCTGGCAGCGGTTCTCACTCTTCCTTTCGGGATGATGATGCTGGGTATGCTCTTCGGGTGGCACCAATTTATGCTCGGCCCCTGGGTTCAACTGGCCCTGGCAACCCCGGTTCAGTTTGTGGCCGGCTGGCAGTTTTATCGCGGAGCTTATCGCTCCCTGAAAAGCGGCGGGGCAAACATGGATGTACTGGTGGCTCTCGGCACCTCAACGGCCTTTTTTTACAGCCTGTTTTCCCTGATGCTCGGCTGGGAAATTTATTATTTTGAATCTGCAGCCATGCTTATTACTCTCATCCTCCTGGGGAGACTACTGGAAGCAACAGCAAAAGGGAAAACGTCTGCTGCTGTAAAAAAACTGATCAGCTTGCAGGCCAAAACTGCCCGTGTCATCCGTGACGGGAGCGCAGAAGATCTTCCCATTGAAGAGGTCCAGGTGGGCGACATTATCTTGGTGCGGCCCGGGGAACGAATTCCGGCGGATGGTCTTATTCTGGAGGGAAACTCCAGTGTGGATGAGTCCATGCTCACCGGAGAAAGCCTGCCCGTGGAAAAACAGCCCGGGGACGAAGTTGTGGGAGCTTCTGTAAACTACCAGGGGAGCTTTACTTTCAGGGCGGAGAAGATCGGCAGTGAAACTGCCCTGGCGCAAATTATCCGCCTGGTGGAAGAGGCGCAGGGTTCCAAGGCCCCTATTCAGCGTCTTGCGGACAGGGTATCCGCTGTCTTTGTACCTGCTGTGCTGGCCATCGCGCTGCTTACCTTTGCGGGCTGGTATGCAAGCGGCGGGGGATTAACCGCTGCTCTGATGCACATGGCCGCGGTGCTGGTTGTCGCCTGCCCCTGCGCCCTGGGGCTGGCTACACCTACGGCTATTATGGTGGGGACAGGAGTTGGAGCCGAAAGAGGCATTTTAATCAAGGGAGGAGAACATCTTGAGCGGGCCGGCAAGATAGATACGGTTGTCCTGGATAAAACAGGAACCATTACCACGGGCATCCCCTCCGTGACTGATTTGCGGGTCTTCCCTCCCTGGGAAAAAAAGGAACTGCTGGGGATACTGGCCTCTGCGGAAAAAAAATCGGAGCATCCCCTGGGGCAGGCCATCGTCCGCCGGGCTGAGGAAGCCGAAGCTCCTCCGGTTGAAATCAGTGCTTTTCAGGCCATCGCCGGGCAGGGAATACGCTTCGAAAGAGGGGATGAAATCTGGTATATCGGCAATGAAGCTCTGGCCAGGGCGCAGGGGGTAGATCTGCTGCCGGTAAGGGGGCAAAAAAATCGCTGGGAAAAAGAAGGTAAGACAGTCATGCTGGCGATGACGGATAAAAAAGTGGCGGGGCTGATAGCTGTGGCGGATATTGTCAAGGAGCAAGCCACCCAGGCAATCTCGGAACTCCAGGGGATGGGGTTGGATGTCTGTATGCTGACGGGCGATCAGCGCCAAACGGCGGAGGTCATAGCCCGGCAGGTGGGTATCAAAAATGTCATCGCCGAAGTCCTCCCCGATAACAAGGCGCAGGAAATTCAGAGGCTGAAAAACGCTGGCAAAACGGTAGCCATGGTGGGAGACGGCATTAATGATGCTCCGGCCCTGGCTACGGCTGATGTGGGGATAGCTATCGGCACGGGCACCGATATTGCCATCGAAAGCGGCTCCATCATCCTCATCCGCGGGGATTTGCAGGGCATAGCCGCCGCAATACGCCTGTCGCGCCGGACCCTGCAAAAAATACGGCAGAACCTTTTTTGGGCGTTTTTCTACAATCTCCTCTGTATTCCGCTGGCAGTTATTGGTGTGTTTACACCGGTTATGGGGGGCGCTGCCATGGCCTTCAGCTCGGTATCGGTGGTAAGTAACTCCCTGCTGTTGAAGCGTTATAATCCGGAAAACAATAATGCAAGGCACCACAAAAAGCACCACAATGGAAGCAAATTGAAGGGGGCAAAAAAAATGAAGCAAACCATCCTCAAGGTTAACGGCATGAGCTGCAACCATTGCAAAAATGCTGTGGAGAAAGCTGTTAAAAGCATCAGCGGTGTTGAAAGTGCCCGGGTAAACCTGGAGCAAGGGCAAGTTGTAGTAGAAGGTTCGGCAGATCATGACCGGCTTGTTAAAGCCATTGAAGAAGCCGGCTATGAAGTAATTCGTTAGCCAAAATTTGAACTCCATAGAACACCATAAAAGGAGAGCCGGGAACCTGATTGTCATCGGGTTGCCGGCTTTTCGGTCTAGAGCATAAAGCAATGTTAGGCATACTTACTATAAAGTTTGCCTAATTATATTGACATCACCTTAATTATCAGCTATAATATGAGTAATAAATACCTAAACTGGAGGTCTGATCATGATCGTCTCCGCGACAGATATTCAAAATAACTTCGGTAAATATCTCCAACTTTCGCAGTACGAGGAGGTTACTATTACCAAAAACGGAAAAAAAACGGCCAAACTGGTGGCATACACAGAAAATGAGCGCGAAGGCCGCTGGCTGGTGAGTGAGAGTTCACCTTCATACAGCCCGCACGGTATTAAAGTAAACTATGAGGAGTATCTGAAGATCGTTGAAGAAAGCGAAAACCGCTATGAATATATCGATGGAGAGATATTTATACTGGCCTCGCCTTTATACCCCCACCAAAAAGCGGTCAAAGAAATTTTCGGTGCATTTATTTCATGGTTTCAAAATAAAGATTGTGAACCGCTGGTCGCTCCTTTTGATGTTACTTTATTCCGGCTGGAAAATGAAGAAAAGATCAATGTGGTTCAACCCGATATACTTGTCATCTGCGACCCGGAAAAGATCGACGAAAAAGGTAAATACATGGGAGTCCCTGCGCTTGTAGTGGAAGTGCTTTCGGATTCCACCAGGAGCAGGGACATAGTAAAAAAGCTCGATCTTTATATGGAAAGCGGCATTAAGGAATACTGGGTTATAAATCCTCCTTCGGCCGAGATCTATATCTATGTCTTTGCAGATAGCAAAATCGAAAAAATATTCTCATTCAAAGGCGACGACAGGGCCCAATCAGCAGCCTTCCCGGGCCTGGAGGTGGCCTTAAAGCAAGTTTTTACCATCAAAAGATGCTGAGATTGTATTTGACTTAACAACACTCTCATGGGGATGCCTCAGCTTCCAGAATTTTAAAAGGTGCTGCTATTGTATAGGATCCCTCTGGTACTGTTTCTGACCGAATACCGTACTAACCATGCCCACTATGTCAACCATGCAGATCTATGATCGAATACACCATTGACAAAAGGACTGTATACCATCCTTATTTTAGGTTAACCTAAAGGGGATCAGGCTTGCATAAATGCGTTACTTATAATCGCAAACTCTAAGTAAAAGGGAGGGAAAGCCCGGAATAAATTATTTCGGGCGTGTTAAATGGTCTTTCGTTTTCCCGAGGGGGATGATTTTTCCGGATTTATTCCCGGTTACAATGTCCGTACCGATCTCGCGCTGGAGGCGCACGAGGTTCTCAGCGCCCGGGAAGAGCTGCAGGGTGTTGAGCTCGAAAAGGATGGCGACCAGGATATCGCCATCAGCCGTGTTGCTATTACAACGGAGCAGGGCGCCCGAAGTATGGGAAAGGCTATGGGGAATTACATTACCCTGGACGTTCCGGGCTTGCGGAAAAAGAATACTGCTTTGCAGGATAAAGTTGTGCAGTTTTTTTATAAAGAGATCCGGCGCATGCTGAACTTGAACGGGGAACAGAATATCATGGTAATTGGTCTGGGCAACTGGAATGTTACCCCCGATGCTCTTGGCCCCCGTGTTGTCCAGGAACTCTTTGTTACCCGGCATATTATGCAGATGAAGCCGGAGATACTCGGCGAAGGCTACCGTTCGGTCTGCGCATTTTCCCCCGGTGTGCTGGGTATCACCGGGATTGAAACAGGGGAGATGATCCGGGGGATCGCGGAGCGTATCCGTCCCGATATTATTGTCGTTATAGACGCCCTCGCCGCTTACCGCATGGGCCGCCTGTTTACCACCATTCAAATCTCCGATACCGGGATTGTTCCCGGTTCCGGCGTGGGCAACCGCCGGCTGGGGATTAACAGGGAGACAATGGGGATACCAGTTTATGCCATCGGGATCCCCACGGTGGTAGATGCGGTTACCATAGCGAGTGACAGCATGGATGCGCTTGCCGAGTCTTTAAAGAAGGAATCGCCCCAGGGGAATGCCTTTGCCAATGCAGTGCAGGGGATGGAGTGGGGTGAGAAAAAAGAGGTGATCCAAGAAGTGCTAAAGCCTTTTGCCGGAGACCTGATTGTAACACCAAAGGAGATAGATACGCAGGTAGAGGATATCGCGCTGGTAATAGCCGCGAGTCTGGACGCGGCCTTTCACCCCCAGATCGCCCGGGAAGAGGACGAGCGGGCAAATGTACATTAAAATTGTAAACAGGTATATTTTATATATACCGGAAGAACGCATAAATCATGATTATTTCGATGATGATCTTTAAGAACATGCCGCCCAGGAGGCCGATCAAAGCCCCGAAGCTGGAAAGGATGGCTTTCTCAAGCGGGATGCCCTGCA
Source organism: uncultured Desulfovibrionaceae bacterium (assembly GCA_964597455.1). Taxonomy (GTDB): domain Bacteria; phylum Bacillota; class Dethiobacteria; order DTU022; family UBA8154; genus DUQX01. Next base: position 1,583 of record CAZQXY010000079.1, on the reverse strand, counting down.
GCAGCGATCCCAGCAGCGCGCCGATAAAGGGGCCGATAATCAGCCCGAAAGGCCCCAGAACAATAATACCGGCCAGAAGGCCGAGCGCTGCTCCCCAAATAGCGGTTTTCGTGCCGCCGAAGCGCTTTGTACCGATGGCCGTGGAGAGATAATCTATGGACATTACCAGAAGTGTGGCAATCCCCTGAAGGATATAAAAACCTGCAGTTAAGTTTTGAAAACCGGTTATAATTCCATAAACCAGCATGCCCAGCCAGATCAGCGATACTCCCGGAAGCAGCGGTAAAATCGTACCGATAATACCGAGTATAAAAAGGATAATGGGGATAGTTAATGGCGGCATTGTTATTCATCTCCATCGCTAATATAACGTTTATGGGGATTCTCCGCAAAATATTCCAGCCAGTCGTATAAGCCCACTCCTTCGGTATTCATTTCACTGGCGCGAATGCGCGGGATCCTGTAAGGGTCAAAACTGTTGTGGAAGGGCGAGGGGCTGGGGTTCGCCCCCACCAGGAGAACTGCTTCGTGCCGGTAATCCGTATCACCATCCGAACCCCGGACAGCCAGCGCAGGCTCTTTGGGGTAAGCGCCGTAGGGAAGGGCGAGAGAATTAACTTCGTATCCGGGTAAATATTCCGCGGTTGTTTTGACATGCTGCGCCAGCTCCCGTTGTATATCTGCGGCCCCAATTTTTTGAAGGTTGGCATGCCCATAGGTGTGGTTGCCTATTTCAAATCCTTGCTGCACGAGGCAGTTCAGCTTCTTTTCAATATATTCCGTCTGCCGGAAAGGGTTGGGATAGTAGATAAAAAAAGTTGCGGCCAGGCCGAAATCGGGATTTTCTTCGTGGAAATCCTCCATGATTGCCACAGCGCAATTCGGGTCCAGAACCGGCTCTCCATCTGCTTCCAGGTAGTTAAAGTTGCCCCTGTTGCCGTCATCAAATGTAAAAACTACGGGTGACGTGCCGGCAGGGATAGTAATCTCCCCCCTGACCATGTCGGTTAACGTTACCGCGCGGTAGCCCTGCTCATAAAGTATCTGCAGATCGCGGCGGAAATTTTCCGGAGTGCGTCTCCATTCGCCCTCCGGGTAGCCGATTTCATGATACATCAGCACCATGATCTGCCCCAATTTGTTGGGCGCGACCATGACCTGTCCCAATTCGTTGGGGGCGGGGTCCTGCAGCTCGGGCGGCACATCTCCTGCAGTTGAGCTTCCTTCATTTTCCTGCCCTCTGCCGGTATTTTTTTCGGAGCCGGCGTTTTTATTGGCCGGATTGTTGTCTTCCGGAGATGCTTCCCGCTGGAAGCTGCTTTCGTTCTCCACGTTAACCGGAGCAGGGTTATTCCGGCAGGATACTGTTGCAAATAGTAATAATAGACAGAAAAGCAGGAGTAAAGAGTTGTGAAAAAGTTGCTTATTCATAATAGCGTTACCTCCACCGGGGATTTAAGAAAAAGGAATATTTCCTGTGCCTTCCAGCTAAGGACAGATACATTAATAATATAAGCATAATTATTTTTAGGGCATGATGGTGTGTAGTTCCACTCTCCGTGGTAGTCATCCCTATTTGCATT
>CAZQXY010000078.1:0-8641 GCA_964597455.1 uncultured Desulfovibrionaceae bacterium | reverse complement strand
GTAAATGATTATTACTAATTAAAATTAAAAAAATGAGCACATCGCAAATGGCTCAGGACGTGTTGGTGTTGAATAATCCAAGTAGATATGTTATCTTAAAATATGAACTAGCAGGGTAAAAAGAGCTATCAAACAAGTTCAAAGTTATTATACCCTATACAAGACAGGTCAAGCGGGCGTGGCGGAATTGGCAGACGCGCAGGATTTAGGATCCTGTGGGGCAACCCGTGGGGGTTCAAATCCCTTTGCCCGCACCAAAAATAAAAAACCCCTGGAATATGGGGTTTTTTATTTTTGTATAAGCTGGCTGGTCTTATTTGCATGTAGTTTTATCATGGTGAGCCATGGAGGCTTCGAACCTCCAACCCCCTGATTAAGAGTCAGGTGCTCTGCCTGTTGAGCTAATGGCCCATATAATAATAATATAAAAAATGGCTGGGGCGGTAGGATTCGAACCTACGGAATGCGGAATCCAAAGTCCCGTGCCTTACCGCTTGGCTACGCCCCAGCGAAAAAAATTTATAATAAAATATATTTTGGGGTGAGTGATGGGGCTCGAACCCACGGCCTCCAGGGCCACAACCTGGCGCTCTAACCAACTGAGCTACACCCACCACATAATTAATGCAAACTGTAGCGATTGATATTGTAACATAACCCTTTTTCAATGTCAAGGAAGGGCCAAGCTTCCTCAAGCTTCACAACTTCAACCTTATTGATTAATGGTTGATTATTCCTGGTATTGATAAAAACTTGTGATTTATGTTATAATTAGCTTGGAATAACAAATGAAAGGAGATTTAAAATGGCATCGATTCCAGCCAAGAAGGATATTGTCAAAATGAGCTACGAAGAGGCGCTTAATGCCGCCTATAAGGGGGCGGACAGCGATGAGCTGCCCGGAGTACGCTACATTGTTGACCTCCGCAATGGTCAGTTTACTGTAGCAAATAACGGAAAGGAATTGGGGGAATTATTTTACGATTCGCTAAATTACAGGATTCATCAAAAGATTATCCGTGACGATGCCAAAATTGAAAAGCCCAAAAAGGAACTTGCCCCAAACACAGAAAAAAAAAGCTATCTAAAGAAGGAAATTGAAAACAAAATGAGCTACAAGGAGGCACTTAATGCCGCCTATAATGAGGCAGACAGCGATGAGCTGCCCGGGGTACGGTATGTTGTTGATCTTCGCAATGATAATTTTACTATAGCAAAGAACGGAAAAGAAATGGGGGAAATGTTTTACGATTCGCTAAATTACAGGATTCATCAAAAGATTATCCGTAGGGATGAAAAATAAAAAATGATTAAACACCCCCACGGCATACACAACCCTTTGCCCATTGGTCAGCGCCGAAAGAAAGAGGACTAGCCATGACTTTGTACCAGAACATGGCAGTCCTCTTTTTTTGTTAGGCTTTTTCAACCTGGCATAAAAGCGCCTTGAACACTGGAAACCCTGAAATCGGATCCCTGTTGCTATAATCCGTCAAATGGTTTACGTTTGCCTGACGCCATGCTTCAACCTGAGTAGGGTTTCCTCCACCCATATTAACTTCAACCTGACCTGGTAAAACATCTTCAGTCACATCGGCGTAAAAGAAAACCTCACCTCTCCTGGTGCTGACCGCTACCTTGTCCCCTGTTTTGATGCCACGTTCCGCTGCGTCCAGGGGATTGATCAGAGCGTGCGGTTTTTCCTGAAATTTCACCAATCCCGGTACATTCAGGTGCTGGGAGCGGAAGGTTGATTGGATCCTCGCTCCTGTATTTAAAACCAGGGGGAACTTTCTGTACAGCCCGGGATTGTGCAATGGGCCTTCCACCGGTTCTGTATAGACGGGCAGTGCATCATAGCCGTGCTTGGCCGTCAAGCTGGAAGTGATCTCCATTAAGCCTGAAGGAGTTGGAAAACCTGGCTTTTTGTCGCTTCTTAATAAACCTAGTTCATATTTTTTATAGCAACGTTCCGGAACAGGGATCTTAACTCCGTCGCAACTATTTTGCAGATTTTTGAGCAAAGCGGGGTTGCCGGCAAAAGCTTTTTCCACAAGCTCTTCTTCGCTTTGCGGAAAAAGGTGGCCGTAACCAAGCCTCTCGGCCAGTTCAGTCATAATCATAGCACAATTTTTTGACTGTCCTACAGGCTCTATGACGCGCCTTCTAAGGCGTACATAACCTGGATAGCGCTGATACGAGTTTGTTTCATAGTAGGTGGCCGAAGGGAGGATAACATCTGCAAAAAGAGCATCCCGCGTCAACACAAGGTCAACCACCATCATAAAGTCAAGCTTGCGGAAAGCTTCTTCAAAGATTTTAGGTTGCGGGTAGGAAGTTAAAATAGAAGAACCGATAACAAGTAAGCCCTTGACAGGATAGGGCTCTTCATCCAGGACAGCCCTGGGAAATTCCATAAACTGAGCGCTTCCGGTTAATTCACAAAAAAGCGGATATTTTTCCGCGCCTACCGGCAGGATTCCGGCGGGTTTAGGAAATTTGTCTTGTGGTGTCCGGCCTCGCGGCGCGGTTAAATATAACCCCCCCGGCACGTCAAGATTCCCTGTTATTGCCCACAGGATATAGAGAGCCCTTATGCTCTGCATCCCGCAGTTCGAGTACTCCAGGCCGGTAAAGGCGTGCAGGCTTGCCCCCTCTGTATTTGCTATTTCTCTGGCAAATACCGTAATGGTTTCCGCCGGCACACGGGTGATGCGCTCCACCTTTTGCGGGGTGAAATTCTGTACGTAATCGCTGAGTTCTGAAAAGCCAAGGGTCCATTTTTCCACAAACTCCCGGTCGTACAGCCTCTCGTTGATAACAACATTAAGCAAACCCAGAATTAAAGCCCCGTCTGTTCCCGGACGCACTCCTACCCACTGGTCAGCCCGTGCTGCTATATCACTGCGCATCTGATCCACAGCTATCAGTTTGGTTTTGTTTTGCTGCGCTTTAACGATCCTTTTAAAGATGAACGGCGGTGAATCGGTGATCGGGTTTGTGCCCCAGACAACAATAAGATTGCTGTTTTCCAGGTCGGGGGACAGGTTGGCTGCGAACAGGCCGAAGTTGGCCATAGGAGCAAAGATGCCGTAAGTTACATAACATAAAGAAGATACACCGGAGATATTAGGCGAACCGAACGGTAAAAGCAGTTTATTCGTCATTGTATTGGGCATGTTGTTGTAAAATCTGTCCATCGACTGCTCAAAGGTGCCCCGCCCAGAGTGGCTGAACATGGCCTGCGGCCCATATTCAGCCTTAATCTCTGTCATTTTTTGTGCCGTAAGGTCAAGGGCTTCATCCCAGGAAGCCGCCCGAAACTTTCCTTCACCGCGCTCTCCAGTGCGGATTAGTGGTGTTTTAAGACGGTGAGGGGAATATATGATTTCAGGGGCGTGCCTGCCCCTGATACATAAATTAGCGTAAGGCGCATCCTTGTGCTGCTCAACTTTTACCAATCTGCCGTCTTCCAGCGTTACTTTCACTGCACAACCTCCGGGGCATATACCGCAAATAGAAGGTTTAATTTCAATCGCCATCCTTATACCTCGCATTCCCTTTCAGAATCTGGCAGGTTTTTTTAATGCTACCATGACGTAAAACACCTGTCAACAAAATGGAAGCGCATAAAGCGCATACTAGAGCATAAAAGCATAATCACATTGATACAGTCTTCAGAAAAGCATTTTTGGAAAGGTATGGGCCTGCATCGAAACTACTTTTTGGAACAGTGCAATGGCTCGGCATAGGCTCGGTATAAGAAGAGCTTGTATGTGCTTTCAAGATATGCTAAGATCTTAATGGTGTGATAATACTGTAAAAGGTGGTGTTTAAGATGATGATTAAATTAATCGACAAAGAAAATCTGCAAGAGCTTTTATCAAAAAAAGGGATTACAAAAAATAGTTTAAGAAGCGCCACTAACATATCTGAATCATATGCTGACAGTATTTTAAAGGGAAAAGTAAGTCCTTCGCCTAAAGTTGCAAGAAAGATTTGTGAACTTCTAGATGTTTCTTTCAACGATATTTTTTATGTTTCGCATGGAGTGTTGGGCGGAACCAAGATGGGTGACAACTTAACAGGTTTCTGAGATAATATGGCGGTAAAAGATGCACTTGGATAACATTGGGAATGGCTGCTTGACAGGTCGCGGCTAACTAAACTAAAGTAAGCAAAAAACGGTAAAATTTAGCTTGGATCAGTGGCTGAATTGTCCGTATCTTGTAAAATTATCATTATCGGGCGAGGATGGAGATTTACTCGCGCGTTCTTAACAAAGACCTTTAAAATAGAACTTGACTTTAGTCTGCGTATTATAATAAAATAATATTATAAGAACTGAATTCTAAGAACATTATAATTGCATCAATATCTCGGAGCAAAATCAAACGTTTTGCCGAGGCAATAATTATGCTGAATAATTAAATTAAGCTACTAGAAATGTTATATTGTCAGATTGCTAAAGAGAAGTAATTTTTAACTGCTCCATAAAAAACAAACGGTTGGTTTTACGCAGCAGGATAAAATCAACCGTTATCGTTACATTATAACCTGCAACCTGTAAGTAGTGGTTTTTCTGTTGGTGCTTCTGTTAGTGTAAGCAGGGTAAAAGATAACAAAAAAGGAGAAACTGCCTTTGCAAAGGGAAACAGAACACTCCAAACAATTAAAAAAAATGTATGCTAAAGAAGATGGGAGGTTAAAGGGGGAAGCTTACTGGGAGAAATTGCCCTTTTTCTGGTTTATCTTGTTTCTTTCGTATAAATGCACTAGAAGGTGCAGCTATTGTTATGCTTTTAATCAAATCGGCGATGACAATAAAATAGAAATGGATGAGAATACATTTTCAAGATTATTGGAGTGGATACCGGAAGTCTGGAAATTGAATAATGTTAAAGTAAACAATGTTACTTTTCTTGGTGGCGAGCCATTATTAAGAACAGATCGAATTAAGAAGGTTATGGACTCTATTTACGAAAATACTGACGGCATGCAAGGCTCTCTTTATACAAATGGTGATTTAATTGATTCTGTTAATTGGGATGACCTTGAAGATATTCAATGGATATCAACGAATATTGCAGATATTAGTATTGAAGAATTGGCCAGGAGAATGAAGATAATAGGCGAAAGAGCAAATGTTATTAATCAAACAATTGTAGCTACTCTGGATGATTATAACTTGGAGCGGTTACTTGATATTACAAGATTTGGCATAGAAAATGGCTATCGTTTAAGATACCAAAAGGATTTTTACAGGGGAACAGATGTTGAGTTTAGGGAACGTTTGTTAAAAAGATATCATGAGTTATGCGATTTATTGGAAAGTTATATTATTAAAGATTATTATGTACATACTACTTTTTTATTGGATACTCTAATTGGTGGATGGGATTCTGAGGATTCACCCTATCTTTGCGGGAAAAGAATCGCTACGGTATACCCCGATGGATCAGTCGGCCCATGTCTGCGAGACCATTCGTTTAAAACGGGAACAATATTTGACCCGGATCCGATAAGTTTATTGCAATGTGACGCATATCGTTATGAACTTGCAAACCCGAACCTTCCGGATGAATGCAGAGTTTGTGAATCCAGAACTGCCTGCCAGGGAGGCTGTCCGCATGATAAAATAAAGCAGCTCGGCACTCCTTCGGCAAAATCAGTTAGCTGTGATATTCATAAAGAGATTATTCCAAGATTGAAATATTTAGACTCTTTACAAAAACAATATAAAACTGAAGGCAGTTAGCTATAGAAAATTATGTGATAATTCCTCAAAAACATGGACTCACGGCAGCGCCAGGTAAACATTTACCAAAGTTGCAGAGAAAGTTGCAGAGTGGGTATCATCCGGGCAGCATACCGGGTTTTATTAGAGAAGGCTCCTTATATAACACGGTCATCTCAAGGAGGTGTTTGTTTATTCTGTTGACGAGGAAAAACACCGGCTAAACTTGTAGAGTTCCCCGGTGACAACCGTGGCATTTTCCCAGGGGTTACTTTGGCATACCATTAAAAATGCGTAAAGGAGTGATAAACAGTGAGATATGCAGAAACAGGCTATAACCTGGAAATTGATCTGGCCACAGGCAACATTGAGCGGGTGGAAACCGACCCGGGATTAATGGAACGGCATTTGGGCGGGTTAGGCACCGATGTTAAGCTCTTTTGGGACAGGATTCCCCCGGAGACAAAAGCCTTTGATCCGGAGAACATCCTGATCTTCAGCGCCGGGCTATTAACCGGCACGCCTGCCTGGGGCGCCAATCGCACCATATGTTCAACAATTTCCCCCCAAACCGATTTACTGGCCTATCCAATGATGGGGGGATTCTGGGCGCCGGAGCTCAAATTTGCCGGTTATGATAAAGTAATTCTGCGCAACAAAGCCCCTCAACTAGTTTATATATGGATACACAATGATCAAGTAGAGATACGTGACGCTACCCATTTAAAAGGTAAAGGTGCGGTAGAAACCCAGGAACTTATCCGCCAGGAACTAAACCAGCCGGATGCCCAGGTGTCCGCCATCGGTTTAGCCGGTGAAAACAGGGTCTTTTTTGCTTCCATTGAGCAGTCCAGATCGAGCGCCAGCAGACTTGGCGGCGGCGCCGTTATGGGAGACAAAAACGTAAAAGCGATTGCCGTGCGCGGCACAAAGGACGTAAATATCGCCAGAGGCGAAGAATTCATGCAGCACCTGGAAGAACTGAAAAAGTTTATCCAGCACAGGAACGAGAACCCCCTAAAAGGGATAGAAATGGTTATCCACTCGGGGGTTGGCTCGCCGCAGGCGATGAGACACGTTGATGAGCAGTGGCATACCACCGGCTTCTCCTGGGGCAACTCCCGCGTCCGGCGGAAAGATTTTTGGACCGACGAAATATATGACAGCTGGACCAAGAGCCATTGGAGCGCGGTAAAACGATTTATAAGCTGTTTTAACTGCCCGATGCAATGCGGAACATTAATATCATTCCAGGATGTTCCCAGATACATGATGAAATGCTTCTCCAAACTCAGCTATCTGTTGGGTGCCCAGACAGAAAACATGGACTTTACATGGAGAATCCTGCATAAAGCTTTTGAATACGGAGTGGATTCCTTTTCAACACCTCAGGTTTTAGCCTTTGGTGTAGAACTCTACGAAGCCGGCATCTTTACCGAGGCGGATTTTAAAGGATGCCCCAAAGACAATGAGGGCAGATTCTTCTGGCTGCTGGACAAAGTCGCCCACCGGGACGGGATTGGCGATTACCTGGCCGACGGACTATATTGGGCGGCACGCAGGATCGGCAAAGGCGCGGAGGCCTTTGAGCACAACACCATCAAGAAACATGAGCAAATGCCCGTCAAATTGGCCATGCTGGATCCGATTTACTTCCTCATGTATACTACCAACGAAAAGCTAGGCGTTACCCAAATGGAAGGGAACTTTCCCCAGACTGCCAAAGGTACGCAAGAGTTAAAAGATTTGTGGGTAAAAGACTGGATCCAGGCCCCTAATGAAAAAATCAAAGAATATTTCATGGGCTGGAATCCGCGGGGAGAAGGCTCAAACCCATATTACCCCACCCCGCAAATGAGTTCAGAAATAGTGGATTGGATGGAAATGCTCCACAACATTGACGATTCCATTGGCTTATGTGCAGGTATGGGTTCATTCTGCTACAAGCCCGGCTATCATGTGCATAATTACCATAAATTTGTTTCCGCCGCGACCGGCATGGACCTCGACAGAGATTCGCTTCAAGAGATAGTCAACAGGAACCGCAATTTACACCGGGCTTTTAATAATAGAAGAGGCATGTCCAGAAAAGACGAGAAGCCGCCCGAGGACCACTGGAGACGCAGATTCCCCGAACTCGAAGAAGAACTCCTGTCAACGTATTACAAGTATAAAGGATGGAACGATGACGGTATTCCAACCAAAGAAAGATTGCATGAATTAGGTTTAGATTATGCCGCTGAAGACTTGATAAAGAGAGGGATATTAAAAGATGGCCAAGAAAATAGTTAAGACGATCAAGGTTGACGCGGACAGATGCAATGGCTGCCGGGCATGTGAAGTGGCATGCTCCGGATTTCACGCCACGCCCAAATACAGCATTGTTAATCCGGCGAGGTCCCGAATAAAAGTGGTAACTTACCGGCTGGACGATATATTCTTTCCGATTTTTGCCGGCGAGTACACTAAAGCAGGCTGTGCGGGCAGAGATTCTTATATAATTGACGGGAAAGAATATAGCGAATGCGACTTTTGCAGGGCTTCCTGCCCAACCAGGGACAGATTCACGGAACCTGATTCCGGCTTACCCTTAAGGTGCGATATGTGTGAAAGCGACCCGCCGCTGGAAAAGCCCAAGTGCGTTGAGGTATGCCTGAATGATGTGCTGATTTACGAAGAAAGAGAAGAGGAAACGGAAGAGGACGAGCCCATTGAAACCATTGAGGTTGGGGTAAAAGCTTTGATGGATAAGCATGGTATAAATGAGCTTATAGAGACCGTTGAGCGTATTCAGTTGTCCAAAAAGGGTTGAACAACCTTTGCAAAATAGTAGTAAATAATAGCATAGTAGCAAATAATAGCAAATAAAAAGAGTGCCAAGAGGAAACTTGCTTGGCACTCTTT
>CAZQXY010000077.1:0-8690 GCA_964597455.1 uncultured Desulfovibrionaceae bacterium | reverse complement strand
ATCGCCCTCGACTGGGCATGTGCCCTGTACAGAACAGCCATATCCCCGTAGAGCATGTTACTCGAAGATTTTAAAGAAATGATTTCTGCCGTTACCTTTGCGGCCTCATCCAGTTCATCCTCCGCCTTGATCAGATAAATCTTATCCCCGCCAGGTTTGTCGGTCCAAAGGTTCTTTTCTTTACGGCCGGAATTATTTTTGATAACCGCATTCGCAGCAGTTAAGATGCTGGCGGTAGAACGGTAGTTCTGTTCTAATTTTATAACTGCTGCCTCCGGATAATCCCTTTCAAAGCTCAAAATATTCTTGATGTCAGCTCCGCGCCAGCGGTATATGGACTGGTCCGGATCGCCTACCACACAAAGGTTTCTATGCTTTCCGGCCAAAAGATTGACAAGAATGTACTGGGCGTGGTTTGTATCCTGATACTCATCAACCAGAATATATAAAAATTTGTCTTGATAAAATTCCAAGACCCCTGCATTAGCTTGAAACAGCTCAACTGTTTTCATCAATAGATCATCAAAATCGAAAGCATTGTTCGCCGCCATTTTTTCCTCAAATAATTTATAAACGCCCGCGACAATCTTCCGGTAGTAGTCGTCCGCTTCACTGGAAAACTTCCGCGCATCTTTTAATTCATTTTTGGCATTGCTGATTGTCGCCCCAATTGCTCTGGGAGAATGCTGTTTTGGATCCAGGTCCAGTTCTTTTAAACACTGTTTGAGCAGTGTTTCCCTGTCAGCCATGTCATAAATCACGAAATTGCGGTTAAACCCTATCTCCCCTGCATGGCTCCGTAAAATGCGCACGCAGGCCGAATGAAAGGTGCTGACCCACATATCATTGGCAATGGGCCCAATAAGGTTTACCAATCTTTCCTTCATCTCATTCGCAGCTTTGTTTGTAAATGTAATCGCAAGTATCCCCCAGGGGGAAACCTTCTCAGCCTCCAGCAGGTAAGCGATCCTGTGGGTAAGAACCCTCGTCTTTCCCGAACCGGCACCGGCAAGAATTAAAAGCGGGCCGCCGGCATTGGTCACAGCTGCGCGCTGGGCATCGTTCAGCCCCTCTAGAATCGAAGTATTATCCAATAAGATCATCCTTCCTTCGGATGCATTATAACATAATTTTGACTAAATCGCAGTTTAATTTTTGGGAGCTCCTTCCCGCTTTGTAATATAATTGATATAATTGACTTATGGATCCTGCGTCTCATATATTATATTTTATGGATCGAATTATGGATCGAACAGCCACAGCCACGGGGGATATGAAATGAAAAATAATAAAACGTTATCTAAAATAATATGTTTTAATCCAGGCGAACGAGGTCTGTCCATTCTCGTCCATTCCTTGTTCTCCGCTTGGATGCTGGCCTTCCTTTTCGAAGGCCAAATATTCTATTCCCTTACTGCAGCTTATAAAATCGACCCCGCCTTTATGGTTTTCTGTGGCATAGCGGCCATCTTCGCCGGGCTGCTTTTGTGTGGACTGTTCATCAAAACCAGGAAGGCGGCAAAGCGGCTGTTTTTAATTTCGTATCTTTTTTTCGTCGCCGTATCCGTGATTTTTTTCTTACCACCGTCCGTGTTTTGGACAGGCGGAATCCTCCTGAGCTCCTTTCTGGCCGGAGGCTGCGTGGCGGCCTGGGCGCTTTACCTGAAAAGCGGCACACCGAAAAACGAGCGGATCAAAACGATCGCGGATATGCTGATCCTGTCAAATGTCCTGATGATACTGCTCAATATGGCGGCCATCCACCTGTCGCCGCGCCTGGGACTGGCGCTATCCATGCTCATGCTGCTCGGCGCCTTTGCGTTTGCCCTGAAACTGCCAAGGATCATGACACCGCTTCCCTAGCATCCCCGGAGCAGAAAGAGAACCCCGTAAGCATTACAAAGCTTCTCGTTTTTCTATGCCTCTTCATTACCATTATCACCATCAACTCGGGGCTCATGTATCAGGTGGTGAATCCCGCCTTTGCGCATCTCGAATGGCTGACAAGCTGGTATTGGGCGCTTCCATATATCACGGCACTTTTTGTCATGAGAAACCTGCCCCGGCGTATCAACCGGTCCTATATCCTCTATGTAGCCATCGCCATGATCGGTCTTTCCTTTATCGGCTTCATGGGTCTAGACCGCGGGGCGGGCAGCTATCTTGTGATCAATACGCTGATGCTTGGGGCCTGCGGGGTGTACGACCTGTTCTGGTGGAGCATCCTCGGCGAAATGCTGGAGCTGCATAAAAACCCCGCAAGAATTCTTGGCGTGGGTCTGTCCGCCAATGTATTGGGTGTGCTGTTAGGCGGGCTCATTGGCAGCGCAATCACATCTTCAAATATACATAGCCCGAATCCCACGCTGCTGGCGCTGGTCGTGGTTTGTGTGACGCTGGTTCTCCTGCCTCCGCTGCATAAACACCTTTCCTCCCTGCTCAAGGACCATGCGTATCTCGCGGAGTTTTCCGAACGGCCCGTACAGGAACAGATGAATCAGATTGAACGAACTGTAAGGTTCGGGAATCTATCGGAACGGGAGAGCCAGGTCGCCTCCCTGCTGCTTCAGGGAAAGACCTACAAAACCATCGCCGGTGAATTATATATCAGCGAAAACACGGTCAAGTATTATGTAAAAAACATCTATTCCAAATTCAATATTCAAAGCCGCGCGGAGCTGATTAACATCATGCTGAAAAAAGAGGATGCGGCCCTATCGAAATAGAACCTCTGAAAATCATGTGATTTCAAGCCCCTACCCGAAAAAGGTAGGGGCTTTTTTCATGCAAACTACCCGGTTGGGTGATCCTTTTTTGTTTGCAATATTGCTATGTTGTTCTTAACGGTTAAAATCCTGCCGGAAAAGGAGGAGTACGGTTGAAAGCGATCGGAAAAAGAAATTTTATTTTCGCGGCTTTAACCGGCGTTGGAATACTGACGGTCGCTATGCTTCTCGTCTTTGGGGGAGCAATGTCTGAAACCCGGGCGCAGATACTCTTAGCAAGCGTCATGATCGCCAGCGGAATTGCAGCGGGGTTTTGGCTGTGCGAATTCAGGAAACTGAAGATCGCGCAGCTCATTGCAGAAAATATGATCCTGCATATCCACACCGCCGTCATCAGCGACATATCCGCCCAAGCGGTGCAGCGGTCGGATACCGAGAACACTGAAGTGATCGTCTCGTATTTCGGCATTTTGCTGGGCGAGAAAATTATCAAATTCAACCAGGAGGGCATCCGGCTCAAGGCCGTGGAAATAGGAGACGATTTCATCTCTTTCACCTACGGCACGGAAAAGAGGACGCAAAACATCCGGCTCCTGCGCCCGGCAATCAATTCGGAGGAGCTGGATAAAATCGCGGAGAAATTCCGCTATGAAACAGGAATCACGCCGAGATTACTATCCTGACGGTCGAAAATTAAGACGGCGTCCGGCAGCGATACACGGAATAAAAACCAAGGAGGAAAGGATATGTATTGCTCAAATTGCGGAACACAAGTATCGGAAAGCACAAGATTCTGCCCCGCTTGCGGCAGCGAAATCAAGCAGGCGTCTCAAGCGCCGCAGTCCGCAGGTCTGCGCGGCTTCTCGCCCCGCATCAGCGACCCGGCCTTTGCCAAATATATCAAAAACAGCAACCGCTGGGCGGCCATCTTCTCCATGATTCTGGCCATCGCCGCCGTCATTGGCTTCTATATCGCCGGCGAAATGGGTGCGGACAACATGGAGAATCCGCAGGCGCTTTATATCGGGTTCGGAATCGGTGGCATGTTTTTGGTAATCGCGCTGTTTCAGATACTCGGCAGGAAACGCAGTACGACCTGGGACGGCACGGTCGAGGACAAGAAGATCAAAAAGAAAACCAGACGACACGATTATGGCAACGATAATGTTCAATATGAGGACTATTTGGAGTACTAGGTCATCATACGAAGTGACCGGGGAAAACGGCACACCATCAAAACCCGAAACAGCGATACCCTGTATAACTACTATCAGATCGGCGATCGGGTGCGGCACCACGCTGGGCTTAACTCCTACGAGAAGTATGACAAGACCGGCGACAAGTTCATCCCATGCAATGCCTGCGGGACATTGTGCGACATAAACGACGACACCTGCTTCCGGTGCAAATGCCCGCTGCTCAAATAACCGATTGAAAGGAAGGATCAATATGCGAAGATTATAATTACTGTTTACTATTGTCATTGTAGTTATAGTTTGTTTACCGCGTTTACCATAAGGGGGAAGGGGTGAAACCCATGTTTTGCAAACATTGCGGGACGCAGCTCCAGGCTGGGGCTGGTTTCTGCTCCAACTGTGGGGCGGCGCAGCGACGGAAGGATTCCGTCCACCCGCCCGCGCCCGACGTGCCCGTGTCCGGTCGGCCCCCCGCTGCGTGCCGGCCCACAGCCCCGCGAAAACCGCTGAAAGACCGGATCATGGATTCGCTGGTTATCCCGGTCGCAATCATCCTGATTTTGATTGGCATCGGTTATATTTTCCTTGCGTTCGTTGGCAAGACGACCACTGCCCAGGTGACCGGGTATGAGCAGGTAATGTTTATCAACAACGACGAATCCACAAGGAATCCCAGCCGCTATAAGCTGGAATACCAGTTTTCCGTAGGCGGCGAGCGTTATACCGGTTCAGTAACACGGGTTTTCTCAGGCGGCAGCCATATGCGGCAGACCCTGCCAGTGCGTTATCTTCCCTTCTGGCCCCATGTCAGTGCGGAGGACGGCGAGCCGGCAGGCTTTGCCGGCTCCGTCATGGCGGGGGCGGGCGTTGTGGTACTTGTATTTGGGGTCAAGAAAAAATCCCGGTTGCGGAACAAAAATCGATAGACGGCTTTACCCGGGCGAAGCCGGTTTGTAAAAAATTTGAAAGGGTGTGTTATTATGACAAAAGGGGAATTCGGCCTGAGCCTTGCCGCCATTGCGGTGATCGCCTTTGGCTTTACAGCACTCAGGCAACCGACATCGGTACTGCTTGTATGCGGCTTCGCGCTGCTGGCGGAAAAGGATGAGTGGCTGAACAGGCAGGCGATGCAGGCGCTTCTCCTGACCATTGCGTATTATCTGACCGAGCTGGTGACGGGCTGGATATTCGGCGGCCTGGTCCGTTTTTTCGGATGGGTGAAGCTGTACGGCGCGGTAAGCGCTATGGGTACAGCGGGCTCGTTTGTGGGTGACGTCCTCTATCTCGCTCTGATTGTGTTCTCCGTTCTCGCCGTTGTGCGGGTGCTTCGTGGCAAGGACGCGGGGCTGCCTTTTATCGCAAAAATGGCGGGCGGGGATTTTACAGGGGCGGTCAAACCGAAGACCGGGGCTACGTCGCCATCCACACAGACGGCTCCCCCTGTGCAGGCCGTGCCGGTTCAAACGCAATACACGCCTCCGGCACAACCATCGGTTCCAAACCAGACGCCTCCCGCCGCGGTTCAGGCTGCGCCTACACCAGCTGTCAGGCTTTGCCCCGCCTGCTCCGCTCCTTTGCATGAGGATTCAAGATTCTGCACCGAATGCGGCGTAAAAACGGAATAACACATTTTACGGATAGGAGGAAACAGTATGTTTTGCGAAAACTGCGGCAACAAACTTTTGGAAGGGGCAAAATTCTGCGGAGGCTGCGGCGCAAAGACCGAGCCTGCGCAGCCTGTCTATAAAGCGGCGGCGCGCCCTGTCCCTCCGCCCCCGGCCTACGCTCCCCAGGTACAGACAGCGTCTTCTTACCAGCAGGCGTATGCGCCGCAACAGGCTCCGGCCTATTCCAGGCAATCTGAAATCGAGCCACTTCGCGTCGGGCAGTACATAGGGATGCTTCTTTTAATTTGCGTGCCCATTCTGAGCATCATCCTGCTATTTGTGTGGAGCTTTGGCAGCTCAATCAATCTGAACAAAAAGAACTTCGCGCGGGCAATGCTCATCCTCGGTGCGATAGGGCTTATACTCTCCATTATATTTGGAGCCGCTCTCACCAGTATCATCGGAGAACTGCTCGATGGCATGGGCGGCTATTATTAAAGCCGGTTATGGGAAGGGGGATGGCGATGGAAAAAATGCAGTGGCAGATCAGCGTGCCATTATTTAGAAAC
The DNA here is from genome assembly GCA_964597455.1 of uncultured Desulfovibrionaceae bacterium. Taxonomy (GTDB): domain Bacteria; phylum Bacillota; class Dethiobacteria; order DTU022; family UBA8154; genus DUQX01. Next base: position 2,592 of record CAZQXY010000077.1, on the reverse strand, counting down.
ACGGTCATTTTGAAGCAACTTGGGCTTGCTATCGGTATCCCTTTCGGTCTTGTGGCGCTGGTAATCGGGCTTTTGTCGGGCAAAAGCGTCTATACGCTCTACGGGCTGGGGCTTATCGCCGCACTGCTGTTTTTCACCTGGCTCTTTATCATGGCGGTCTATCGGGGAAAGTATGAGGCCGAATTTGTGTTGGATCAAAAAGGCGTACTCTGTCGGACACAGGCAAAACAGGCGAAAAAGAACCGCGTCGTCAATGCCCTGACGGTCGTGCTGGGGCTTTTATCCGGCAGGCCTGCCGTCGCCGGCGCGGGGATGCTGGCGCAGTCGCGGCAGGAGGTTTTTCTTCGGTGGAACCGCGTCACAAAGGTGAAATACAAACCGAAAAGCCTCACCATCCTTTTGCGGGGCGGCTGGATGGAACAGATTGCGCTGTTCTGCGCGGCGGAGAACTATTCGCAGGTGGAGCATGAAGTCATGTTTCGGACAACACACTTAAAAGCGAAAGGAGGATGAGAAAACCGACTGATGCTATCAAATGCTATCCGGTTATATCACTAAAGTATGATATTGAAAAAGGAGTGTAGTTTCCATGAAAAAAACGAAGATCGTTACCTTTTTGTCTTTGATATTGGTGGGAGTCGTATCCGTATTAATCTTTACCGGTTGCGGAGATACCCCGGAAAAAAGCTCCAACGGCAAAACGGCGGATTCGAAGCAGACGGTTATATCCGAAAAGAGCAGCGCACGTATAGATGACCTGGTTAAGGCATGGGGCGCGGCCGGGATCAATGCTGAGGTTAAGGAGAAAAGCAGCGATTCCACCCTTAATTCCATGTACGGTTGTATCAATCAGTATCGGGTATCATTGGATGACGAACAAATCTCGCTTCTTGAATACGACCTTGAAAATCTCAACAGCACGGCGGAACGATATCTGCAATTTATAGATGATAACGGATATGATTCAAAAACCAATGATCCCGCCTGGCATAATCAGGAGTTTCTGCTGAGAAACACATGCTCTGTCCTTGAAAACGGAGCGGTTGTCGCCGAATTCCTGGTTACGGAACATCCGAAAAGTAAGCAGATACTGGAAGTTTTTCAATCGTTCAAGTAACTGCCTATGCGAAAGATATTTATTGGCCGCATAAAATTCGGGCGTTTGATCATAGCTGTGCTTTTGACGGCGCTGTCGCTTTGCTCCTGTGGGCTGCTTGCACCTACGCCCAGTAACGAACGGATTCTTGAGGCAATAACGGCGTCCAACAATGCACAAGAGGAACCGCTGGAGCTGGTTTATGAAGAAATGCAGGTTCCCCATCGCTCTCCCGGAAAAGCTTCTGCGGTGATATGGATGGAAGATAAAAGCATCCAGAGAAATTTTACGATTGCCTACAACAGAAAGACAAAGACCTTTTATGTCAAGAGCTTTATCACGCTATCGCTCGGAGAGGATGGCGTTTACCGGAATGAACAAGCCATAGGAGGAACCGATGATTAAAAAGGGACTGATTCCTCGTATCCTAATCACACTGCTGGGCATTGGCCTCATTTTCATGGGCGCATCGGAGATTATGCTCGACTTTGCCGGGAAAAGCGCATCCGCCGTCATTACCGATGTTCGGCGTGAAGGCGGCGAGCGCACGGACGGCAAACCGGGACGGTATACTTACAATATCAGCTACACCTTTACCCTGCACGATGGGAAAGAGGTCAATGGATTTACAAAGCAGATTGGCGATTCAGTCTACCTGAAAGCCGATGGAACATCGACCGTGAGGGTGCGGTATTTTCACGCTTTTCCCTATATCAACGCCATGGAGCAGGACACAGGGCTTGGGGCGGGACAGGTGGTTTTGATGATCGCCGGAGGGTTTCTGATCTTTGTTATGAACAGGAAAAAGGAGGCATAAGTGATTAAGAAATATTTCGTAGGAGCATTTGCCTTGCTTCTGATCGCATCGATTCTTTCGGGCTGCGGAACTTCAGAGGGAAAAGACAGCGGAGAAGTGGATGAATTAACGTGTGCGTTCGCCGGCCCCGACGGATACCTCAGTTTTTATCCGGATAAGGAGGTTTTAGTCAGTTTATCCGATGATTACGTCTGGCTTCTGGAAGGTAAGGAAAATGATCAGACCTACGGCTATGTTTTTATCCTGGGTAATGAGGAGATCTCCTATGACAAAGCCGAGGCCCTTTATCTCCATGACGGCAGCGATACCTTTGCCAAGATAAATTGCCGGGCTGAAACGAATAAAATCATACTTCTCCCCGGAGATGAAAACGAGGCGGTATTTGAACGACGCACCGACTGATGATATCGGAAGCATCAGCCTCAGAAAGGATGGATTTAAAGATGAACATAAAACAAAATAACGGGATAAAGGTATCAATCTGTGTTTTGGGCTTTATGCTTGTGCTTTTTACATTGTCGGGTTGTGCGGTGAAAGGCGAAGAAAAAGCTCGAAAAAGCGTAGTCCCTTCTCCCGCTGCCACTTCGGCCGAAGAAGAGGTATATCCAATTGGTGAAGCAGGCCGGACAGACAATCTGGAAATTATGATAACAAAGGCGGAAAAGGCTGCGGAATGGAT
>CAZQXY010000076.1:0-8692 GCA_964597455.1 uncultured Desulfovibrionaceae bacterium | reverse complement strand
TGGGCAGGAGCGCTGCTAACCTCATTTCTTCAAGCATATCCAGGTTATTGTTGCTGGCAGCGCTGTCTGTACCGAGGCCGACCGGAACCCCTTTTTCCAACAGCCTGGCAACAGGAGCCGTCCCCGATCCCAGTTTCAGGTTGCTTCCCGGGTTATGTGCAATAGCTGTTTTCTTTTCGGCCAGGATCTCTATTTCTTTCGCAGTGAGATGCACGCAATGGGCAGCCAGAACCCGGTGATCCAGCAAACCGATCTCTTCCATGAGTTCTACCGGTGTTTTGCCGTATTTTTCCTGGCATTCATCTACCTCATCGCGTGTTTCCGCCAGATGTATATGTATGGGGACATCGAGGTCAGCAGCCTTTTCTAATACTTTTTGCAGATAATCTGGAGGGCAGGTATATGGTGCGTGCGGGCCAAGCATGACGGTAATTCTTCCGTCACCTTTATTATGCCAGTTCCGGACCAGACTGCTGCCTTCTTTTAGCCCCGCCACCCCCTTAATTTTGTCCAGGCCGGTGAGCCCCTGTGCAAGCGATGCGCGAATTCCGCTCTCCTGGCATGCCCTGGCTGCTTCGTCCATGTGAAAGTACATATCCGCAAAGCAGGTCGTTCCTCCTCTGAGCATTTCCGCAATAGCCAGCAAGGTGCCCCAGTAGATATCTTCTTTCTTAAGCTTTGCTTCTGCAGGCCATATTTTATTATTCAGCCAATCCATGAGCGCCAGATCATCGGCATAACCTCTGAAGAGGGACATGGCAGCATGCGTATGCGTGTTGATAAAACCTGGCATGATCAGGTTATCTCTACCTTTTATAATCTCTTCAAAATCTTTTTCCTTGCGTTCAAGACGCGGTCCAAGGTAAGTAATAAGACTATCCTCGACTACAATCTCTCCCTGAGAAATAATTTCCGGCCCGTTATCCCAGGCTAGAATATAATCTGCTCGAAGTAATATCTTTTTTGGCAATGCGCTTCACTCTCCACATTTTGAATTAGCAGGCGGATTATCCTGTCCGTAGGTTAGTAAAAAATTTTTCCTTAGTTCAGTAACATCCCCGGGGCTTAAAATATATGGTGAGCCTAAAAGTTTTGACCAGAGAATGATCCGGGCGCTTCTTTCAATTATCCTGCATATTTGCAGTGCTGTTGCAAGATCTTTACCAATTCCCACCAGGCCGTGGTTTGCCAGTAAAACAGCACTCCCTTCCTCCCTGAGAATTTTTAAAGCGTTTTCGGCCAGCTCAACGCTTCCGGGAAGGGCATAATCAGCTGCTTTTACAGGACCGCCAACGATCTGCGCCTGCTCTTCAAGAACTACGGGAATATCCTGCCTGCTCACGGCGAAAGCGACAGCACAGCTGCTGTGTGTATGAACAATTGCCTTGATATCTTTCCTTTGCTCGTATATAGCCAGGTGCAGCGGCAGCTCTGTCGATGGTTTCCACATACCTTCTTCAACCTGGCCTGCCAGGTTTACCGTAACAATATCTGCAAATGTTAGCTTTTCATAGGGTATGCCGCTGGGTGTTATTACGACCTCATTTTCTGTCGGCCTAGCACTGACATTTCCCCATGTTTCAAAAACAAGCCCTTCCCGGTAAATAATACGGGCAGTATTTACAACCTCTTCTTTGGCTTTTTCCACTAAGTGCAAAAGGGGGTCCTCCTTTTGGATAAAAGCTTCTCCAATTTATACCCTTCAGGATGATGGATAATACCATATTCAGTTATTAAAGCGCTGATTAAGCGGGCAGGTGTTATATCGAAGGACGGGTTCCTTACGCTCATTCCGTCCGGTGTAAGAGGTATTTCTTTTAAATGAGTTATCTCCTGTGGAGCTCTTTCCTCGACGGTAATTTCTTTTCCGGTACTAATTTGCATGTCAATCGTTGAAAATGGAACCGCAACATAAAAGGGAATGCTGTTTTCTTTGGCCAGAACTGCCAGCGGGTAAGTGCCTATTTTATTGGCGACGTCCCCGTTCAGCGCAACTCTGTCCGCACCGACTATTATGCAATCAATATCCCCTTTGTTGATAAAATATCCTGCTGCGCTATCGACAATAACAGAGACGGGAATTCCCTCTTTTTGCAGTTCCCAGGCTGTCAGCCGGGAGCCCTGAAGGAAAGGCCTTGTCTCGTCTGCAATTACTTTTATATTTTTCCCCTGGTGATGGGCGTTTCTAATAACTCCCAGTGCTGTTCCGTAACCCCCTGTAGCCAGCGCACCTGCATTGCAATGGGTTAATATGGTGAATCCGTCCCTGATAAGTTCTGAACCCCATTCCCCAATTTTTTTATTGATTTCAATATCCTCTTTAAAAATGGATACGGCCTCTTGCTCCAGGCCTTTTAAAATCAATTCCGGGGATTCCTTGTTATAAGACCGGCTTTTGTTCAAAATCCGGTCAGCTCCCCAGGATAGATTAACAGCGGTAGGACGGGTCTTTTTCAGAAGATCCGCCGCCGCTGTAAGTTGTTGCTGAAACTCAGTTAATGAAGAAACAGCTTTGCCGCCATTATATTTTTCTAAAATATCCCTGGCAGCCATAACAAGAGCAAAAGCCGCCACTACACCTATGGCAGGAGCGCCCCGAACGGTCATATCTTTAATTGATTCACAAACATCCTCATAATTCCTACATTCCCGATACTGTTCTTTCTCAGGTAAGAACCTCTGATCAAGCAGCTTTAAAGAATTCCCGTCCCAGAGAATATGCTTAATTCCTTCCACAGCCTATCCCTCCGTCTATTGGCCCAAAATACAATCGTCCTTTTTCCAGCAATTACATTCCCTCGCTTCAGGCAGCGCTACGAGCACTTCTAAAATAATTTCTCTGAGCAAGTTTATTTTTTCCTCCATCATTTCAACTACTTCGCGATGAGTTAGCATATGAGGAGATATCCCGGCAGCATAATTGGTTACAAGAGAGAGGTTGGCATAGCACAAACCGGCTTCTCTGGCGAGAGTGGCCTCCGGGATACCGGTCATCCCTACTACATCTGCACCCCAGAGGGCAAAAGCTTTTATTTCTGCCGGTGACTCATAACGCGGGCCCTCGGTACAAATATAAGTGCCCTCGCTCGTATAGTCTATACCTCTGGCGGAGATGGATTTTATTAAATGTTTTCGCAGTTGGGCGCAGTACGGCTCGGTAAAGTCCGTATGAACGACACCTTCTGAATCTTCACCCTCATAAAACGTACCATCACGCCCCTTGGTAAAATCTATAAATTGATTAGTTATCACCATTATGCCCGGGGAAAGATTTTTTTTAAGCGCGCCTACCGCGGTTGTGGCCAGCACTCTCTTCACTCCAAGATCTTTTAAAGCAGAGATATTGGCGCGGTAATTTACCCTGTGCGGTGGCACTCCGTGCTTCATACCGTGACGGGATAAAAAGGCAATAGTGGTATCCTTGTAGGTTCCTAGCAGCAGGCGTGTGTCACCATAGGGTGTATTTATTAATAATTCCTCTGTATTTTCCATAATTCCAGGATGATAAAAACCTGTTCCACCAATTATCGCTAATTCAACCTTCATCGTTATATACCTTAATAAAAATAAAGGTGTCCTCCTTTCTTTTTTTCAATCTTAAATACTGAGTTCCCAGCTTTCCAGGTATTCCTTTTGTCCGGGAGTAAGCCGATCGATCTTTAAACCCAGGCCTTTTAATTTTAACAAAGCTACCTTCCTGTCTAATTCAGGCGGTAAATTCAAAACGCTATTTTGTAGCTTTCCTTTATTCTCCAGAAGATAGTTTAACGCCAGGGCCTGAAGACCAAAAGACATATCCATGATTTCAGCGGGGTGCCCGTCGGCTGCAGCCAGGTTGACAAGTCTCCCTTCTCCGAGAAGGTAAATGCGCCGTCCATCTTTAAAAGTATACGCATCTACACCTTTTCTAACTCTTCTGGGGGACCCTGTCAGGGAGATAAGGGATTTTTTATCGATTTCAACATCAAAATGACCGGCATTTGCCAAAATTGCCTGATCTTTCATAATCTCAAAATGCTCAGCGGTCAATACTTTACTGCATCCTGTCACAGTAACAAAAATATCACCGACAGGGGCAGCTTCCACCAGGGGCATGATTTCAAACCCGTCCATATAGGCCTCCAGGGCTTTAACCGGATCGACCTCGCAGACGATTACTTTTGCGCCGAGCCCCTTGGCTCTCATAGCTACGCCTTTGCCGCACCATCCGTATCCTGAAACAACGACTTTTTTGCCGGCGATAATCAAGTTTGTTGAACGCATTATACCGTCCCATACGGATTGTCCGGTTCCATAGCGGTTGTCAAAGAGATACTTGCACAGGGCATCGTTAACAGCGATCATGGGAAAGCCCAGCGCCTTATTTTTTTCCATGGCTCTCAACCTGATTAAACCTGTAGTTGTCTCTTCTGCACCCCCGATGACATGGGGTATATGGCTGCTAAATTTTTTATGCAGCAGCGATACAAGGTCACCGCCATCATCTATAACGAGCTGCGGCAGAGTGTCTGCAGTGCTGTAGAGGTGATCGATATACTCTTCGGGCGTAGCATCATGCCAGGCATATACTTCCAGGCCTTCCTCTGCCAGCGCTGCGGCTACATCATCCTGTGTGGATAAGGGATTGCTGCCGGCAACTACAACACGGCCCCCGGCTTCTTTCAATACTAAAGCCATATAAGCGGTTTTGGCTTCCAGATGCAGGCAGACGGCGATATTTAAACCGTTGAAGGGCTGACTATCCCTAAATAAGGTTTCCAGCTCTCTTAGAACAGGCATATGCTCCTTCACCCAGTTAATTTTCTCCAGGCCTGCCGGAGCTAGTTTTTTATCCCTGATTAAAGTCAAATATATCAATCCTTCCCTTGATAGTGCAACTTCTTTTCTTCATCGTGCGCGCACAATTTATTATTTCGTGAAACTTAATGCCAATTCCTGCTATTTATCCTTATCATTTAAAAGCAAAAAGGCCTAAAAAGGCCTTTTAAAAAAATAGATTACTAACATGCTTTTCTCTTTTGTTATTTAATATTACAGCTCCAATTCAAGCCCCGGTTATTATCCCAGTGATCAGCGCTGTCTTTAAAGCAGAAATTTAGATCTTTTCTTCCTTCTGCTTTAATTTTACAGCTAAAACGATTCTCTTCCCTTTGCATTTGCATACTGTTTGTGTTTTTCCAGTCATCGAAACCATAATGCAACCAGAGAGAATCAGCCCCATCCTGGTATAAAATACCCCTATATTTAATATCTACCTCCTGTCCCCTTCTGGGGACCTCTGGATAAATCTCTACCCTGTCATGATGCATCGTATCTCACCTCTTTCTTTGCAGATTTGTTCTACCTATATTATTGGGCAAGATAGGGTGAGAATATTAATAGTAATAATTACCTTTACTTATTTTATTTAACTAATAGAAACATCAAAAAAAAAGCTCCGGAAATAACCCGGAGCTTAAAAAAGTGGTGCGAGAAGGGGGATTTGAACCCCCACACCCTTGCGGGCACCAGGTCCTGAACCTGGCGCGTCTGCCTTTCCGCCACTCTCGCTTTTTTGGTGAGCCATCCAGGACTCGAACCTGGGACACCCTGATTAAAAGTCAGGTGCTCTGCCACCTGAGCTAATGGCCCAAATTTGTATCTTATGGGAGCAAAAAACTCTCCCTAAAATATAATGGTGGAGAGGACTGGATTTGAACCAGTGAAGGCGCTGCCAGCAGATTTACAGTCTGCCCCCTTTGGCCGGACTTGGGTACCTCTCCATGTATCGTTTGGAGCCGACGGTGGGACTTGAACCCGCAACCTGCTGATTACAAATCAGCTGCTCTGCCTTTGAGCTACGTCGGCATGCACTTTTCTCAAGCAGTGCATTCAATAGTATAACCTATTATTCAAACTTCGTCAACACCCGCACCAGAATCGCTGAAAATTTTCCCTTAGAATAATGATGTATAAATTATTGAACAAAGAGAATAACAAAAAAAAGAATGTACTAAAATAATCATTGCTTTTTATTTTATCGATGACAAGGAGGTCCAGCAATGTTTTACCAGAACTTTGATTTAATCGTCACGTCAATGCAGGAAATAGAAGAAGGCCTTAGAAATTGTCACAATGTCCACGAAAAAGAAAGGCTTATAAACAGTTTGTTAAAGCTACGGAATATTATGGATCAGTGTGTTAAATACTGGTTATACTTCGAGGAGAAGGTAAATGAACTTCAAAATAAATATAATTTCAGCCTTCCTGACGATCTTCCCGATAGCTTTTTACAGGATTTAGAGTTTCAAAAAACACAAAAACCAGAAACGATAATTGCCAAAGATCTAGTTGACGAGAAATATTCATTTATGAAACTTGAAAGCGAACAGGGAATAGAATCGTTTCGTAAGGGTTTAGGTTTTTGGGATCTTGCGATGCTGGAGGAAGCCATTAATGAGTTTGAAAAGGTTGTAAAAATAGAGCCGAATTTTATCTTTGGGCATTTTTGCCTTGGGCTCTCCTACAGTCAAAAAGAAGGCTTGCAAAATAAAGCATTAAGCAAATTAAGATTGGTTAAGGCTCTGAGCCGTGATTCACATCTAAATGCTTTTGTGCATAACGCAATGGGAAATATCTATGTCGAACAAAAAAAATATGAAGAGGCTCTAACCGAATTTGTTTTATCTGTTGATGAAGACCCATCATTTTATAATGGTTATTTTAATGTGGGCGCAATTTATTTTAATTTAAAAAAATATGAAGAGGCTATTGAAGCTTTTGAAAAAGTCAAAGCAGCTGTTCCTTATGACTGGGAAGTCTGTTATTGCCTTGGGAGGGCGTATACATTATTGGGGGAATTTGATAAGGGAATGCAAAATTTTAAAGAAGCTCTTTCAATTAATTCAAAAGAACCAAAGATTATTTTTGAACTGGGTGTACTATATGATCTTCTTGGTGATAAGAAAAATGCTTCAGACTGTTTTAACAGGATCATAAAACAGGTCAACTAAAGGAGGATAAACTATCCGTTTACCCAGGTATCTAAATCTTTTCTATAAGATATTAGCTCATTTTCTAAAAAGAAAAGAGATATTTCCCTGCGGGCGCTTTCAGGGGAATCAGAGCCATGAACGACGTTATTACCTGTAAAGAGAGCATAATCCCCGCGAAAAGTTCCGGGCGCCGCCTCCAGCGGTTCGGTGTTTCCCATCATTTTGCGAACTACCTTTACAGCTTCTATTCCTTCCCAAACCATTGCCATTACTGGGCCTGAAGTTATAAAAGCTACCAGATCATCATAAAAAGGTTTTCCGATGTGCTCGGCATAGTGTTTTTCCGCTATTTCTTCGCTGATGATCATCATTTTAGCTGCTACCAGTTTTAGGCCTTTCTTTTCCAGTCTGCTAATAATTTCACCAATTAAATTTCTCTGTACAGCATCAGGTTTTAGCATTACAAATGTTCTTTCCATGCAGCAAGCCTCCATTAGTTTTTTTATAAAAAATGTTAGAATATTGATGAATAAAAGAGCTCCTTTCTTAATCTTAAGAGTAGAAGCTCTTTTATCCCAAAATCAATAGGTAAAAAGCGGCTTATCGTCTTCTATAATACGCTTTTCCCTGGAACGTCTATCCCTAATATTCTTGGTTAATGTAAACATGTTAACATGGGTTAGGTTATCGTAAAATAATAAATTATTGATATTTCTTTGTGCAAGTTCGGAATCTATTTTTGGGGGAACGGTATCCAGGGCGCTAAGCTCATTGGAAGCAAAGATAAATCCCCATTTGGTATCGTAAGAGGGAATATAAGCACCGTATGATTCAACATTTTCAAAAACCAAATTGAGCGTATTATAGATTGCACCATGGCAATCAAACAATGCAGGATTTAAATTGCCTGCCTGTAAAGCTATAGCACCATTTTTTTTCAATCTTTTCATAGCCAGCTGGTAAAATTCTTTGGTGAAAAGCCTGTAAGAAGGGTTATCATCCAGCGGCTCAGTAATATCGATAAATATAATATCCCATTGAAAATTTGTAATCTCCAGGTATTTCCTGGCATCCATAAAGTGGATCTTAACTCTAGGATCTTCAAAAGAACCGTCGCTCCACTCAGGCAAATAACGCCGGCAGAGTTCTACTACCTCTTCGTCAATATCAACCATGACAAGCTTTTGGATCTGGGGATGTTTGAGTATTTCTCTAAGAACAGCTCCCTCTCCCCCGCCTACAACAAGTACCTCCTTTGGATTTGGATGCACCGTCATAGCGGGATGAATTAACCCTTCATGGTAGATATATTCATCAAATTCGGCTGATTGAATCTTCCCATCCAAAACCAGGCAGCGTCCAAAAAAAAAGGTATCTATAATCTCAACATCTTGAAATTGAGTTTTTCCACTATAGATATACCTTTCAACACCATGCATATGAGCTTGGGTAGGATGAGTATATTCAATAAACCATTTCCATGGAGGAAAGACTGGAGAAGCCAAGAAAAAGGCCCCCTTTATTTTTAAACAGCAGATTTTTGTTCAGTCTGGATTGCATTTATATCTATATCCGACTCATCGAGCTCGAAAATGCCACGCTTGATTTCTTTGGCCACCATACGCTTGGATATTAATTGCTTTTTTAGATAGTAGCATGATACCCAGGGATCAACAGTCGATCCGCAAGTAAAAACATCAACAGCAGCATATCCGAAT
>CAZQXY010000075.1:0-8698 GCA_964597455.1 uncultured Desulfovibrionaceae bacterium | reverse complement strand
CCTTTTGAAAGGTAAGAAGGAGCGCGGGGAAGAGAGGAAAAAATGGCGTGAAAATGTCGCCGATTTTTTTGAACTGCCCAAAGACCTACTCTTTAATTTGCCCCGGCTGACCTTGATTGGCAACATACAGCTTTATCTGGAGAATTACGGGGGGATCATTGAATACAGCGAAGAGCTTTTGCGTCTGAAAGTAAGGGGCGGGGAGATAATCATCAGGGGCAAAAACCTGACGATCAAAAATTTTTTTGGTGAAGAGATCTTCATCGAGGGTGTAATCGAATCTCTGGAATACCAGTAGTCCCCATGAAAGGTGGTTGCATATTGTCCAGTTTAGAGCGGGGGGCTCTATGGCCGGGATATCTGGTTATTTCTCTGAAAGGACGGGGGGTAGCCAAGCTTTTAAACCTCACGACCCAAAATAATATTTTTTTCTGGGATCTCAGGTCCAGCGGTAATGTGGTTACGGTGAAAATCAGGCCGCGTGATTTTAAAAAGCTGCGCCCTCTGCTGCGGAAAACTTCCTGCAGTGTTAGAATCCTCCAGAAAAAAGGGACGCCTTTTGTGTTTTTACAGGGATGGCGCAGAAAAGGGCTGATGATCGGGATAGTACTTTTTTGTCTGATCATTTATTCTCTTTCACTATTTGTCTGGAGCATTAATATCGAGGGGAATGAGGATGTAACCTGCGAGGAGATTACCGCCGTTTTGGAGAAATATGGCGTCAGGGAGGGTGTGCTGAAGAGCACGCTTGATTTAACCGGGATAGAGAGGAATCTTCTTCTGGAAATAGAAGAGTTAAAATGGGCAGGCGTCAGCCTTGAGGGTGCTTACATGAATATTCAGATCGCAGAACGGTTGATGGAGCCCCTTGCCGATGAAAGTACGGATCTCTTTGCTGCCAAGGATGGGCTGGTGATGGATATTCTGGTTTTGGCCGGGCAGGCTGCCGTGGAGCCGGGGGATACCGTTAAAAAGGGGGATCTGCTTATTTCCGGTAAAATGTCTTTGGCCCCTTCCTGGGGGGAAGATGTAGAGAACCCGGAAGGTGGCGAAGGCAGCACTGTTGAAGTTAAGGCCAGGGGAATGGTAGAGGCTCTTGTTTGGTATGAAACTTATACGGAGGCTCCGCTGAGACGCGTGTTGAAAAATAAAACGGGCAATATCTCCCGTTCTTTCTCGATGCTTGTGGGGGATAGGCAATACCACCTCTGGGGACCGGAAGAGCCGCCATACAGGAATTATGAAATGGAAAAAATTAAACGCACATTTGTATGGAGGAATCTTCGCCTCCCTGTCGAACTATCTAGTAGTGTGTACTGGGAATATGAGGTAGAAATACTGCCCGTTTCCCCTTATGAAGCGTTGGATCAAGCCAGGGACGCCGCCCTGAAAAAGATTAATTCCCTGCTTCCCAGAGGAGCTGCCATTAGGAAGCGTTATGTTGATGACTATTATTTCCATGAACTTGGAAAGGTCGGCTGCAGGGCGCTGGTCGAAACGCTGGAAGATATCGCCGTATCTCAGATGCCTGTAGGGAGGGATTTTTTTTCTTGACAGAGGAATTTGATGAGCATAAATTGTATTTGAACAACATGGACGAGATGCTGCCGCTGCTGGGGAAATTTGACGAGCACCTCTCGCTGGTGGAGGAAAATTTTGCAGTCCGCATTATACCCAGGGGGGACGAGCTTTCCTTCAGCGGTGAGGAAGAAGATGTCGATAAGGTATATTCTCTTTTCCAGGAGCTCCTGTCGTTGATCAGAGAAGGACATTTGCTAACCACTCCTGAATTTATGTATGCTGTGAAACTTGCCCAAAAAGGACAGATTAAAGAGATTAAGGGTCTTTTTAACGACCTGATCCTGGTAACAGACCGGGGGAAAAGGATCCGGCCTAAAACCCTGGGTCAAAAAAAATATCTGGATGCACTACGGCGTCATGATATTGTTTTTTGCATTGGCCCGGCGGGTACCGGGAAGACTTACCTGGCCATGGCTATGGCTGTTTTTGCACTTAAAAACAAACTCGTACAGAGGCTGGTTTTAACTAGGCCTGCCGTGGAGGCGGGGGAACACCTGGGTTTTTTACCGGGCGATCTGCATGACAAGGTTGACCCCTACCTTCGCCCGCTTTATGATGCACTTTATGATTTAATGGGCGTGGAGAATTTTTCCAGGCACAGGGAGAAAGGCGTGATAGAAGTCGCTCCCCTGGCTTATATGAGGGGGAGAACTCTTGATGATTCGTTTATTATTCTCGACGAGGCTCAAAATACAACCACTGAGCAAATGAAAATGTTTTTAACGCGGATGGGTTTCGGTTCGCGAGCGGTGATCACCGGCGATATTACACAGGTGGATCTGCCTCAGAATAAATTTTCCGGGCTGGTGGAGGTTATGGATATTTTAAAAAGCATCGGGGAAATTGCCTTTATTCAACTCAGTGACCAGGATGTGGTGAGACATCAGCTCGTACAAAAAATTATCAAGGCCTATGAATCTTACAAAGAGAATGGCGGCGGTAAAAGTTAGCGTCGCAAGGGGCGAAGTTAGAGATGAAAATCAAGCCTTTATTAAAACAATATTATTATAATTCATTTTCCCGGACCGGGAAAATGAACAGCCGGAGATTATTACTGGGGATTTCCCTTTTTATAATTATCTATGCGATCCTTTTTTTCTCTATCCGTCCTATTGGGGTTTCTGTTGAGCTGGGGATGCCCAGCCCGCAGCGAATTACCGCCAATAAGGATGTTGTTGATTACTATACGACAAATATGCTGCGCGAGGAAGCTGCCGCCGCTGTTTCCCAGGTGTTTGATCAGGTTCCTGATATTCTGGAAGACGGCAACTCTGCCATTGCCGATTTCATGGCCGAAATCCGCCGGGTAAATGGGCTGCAGGAGACCGGGGACGAGGAAAAGGTCGATCTGGTAAAGAAGGCGCTGGGTGACCGGTTTACGTTTACGGACGAGTTTATCTATGCTCTCATGGGCCAAAGCGAGTACAATCTGGAAATTCTACAGCGCAGGATGGAGATGATTTTTGAAGAGATTGTGTCGCAGGGTGTCAAGGAGGAAGGGATCCAATCTGCCAGGAAACAGTTATCCCAGGAGATCAGCATGCTGCCCTATGACCTGGAGATCAGGCAGGGGGCTGAGGTGATTCTTTTACCTTTGATTGAACCCAATTTGATTTTTAACGCGGAGGCCACCCAGGCTAAAAGAGAAGCTGCTATGATGGAAGTGGAGCAGGTTATCATACCCAAGAAATCCCTGATTGTGCAGGAAGGCGAAAAAATTACGGAGAAGCATATTGCCCAGCTGGAGTCCCTTGGGCTACTCGGGCCGCGTATTCATTTGGGAGGCTATTTCGGTCTTTTTCTTATTTTATTGATTATCTTCGCTCTGGTGACGGTTTATCTCTACCTCTTTCATAAGGATATCTATCAAAATATTACCTATCTTTTGCTTCTAGGGTTAATTCTGGTTTTGACGCTGGTTTTTGGGCTGGCTGCCCGTTTTTTCTCAGGCTATTTGATACCGGTGGCCATGAGCGGTATACTGATTACGGTCCTCTTTGAACCCCGCCTGGCTGTGCTGATGAATATTATCCTTACCCTGCTGCTGGGGTTTGTTACCGCCGGGGAATTTAACTATATCGTCGTGCTGCTGATCGGCGGCCTTGCAGCGATCTACAGCGTGGCGAATTTGCAGAGGCGCTCCGACCTGTCCAAGGCCGGTATCTTTGTCGCCCTGGCAAACGTGGTCTCTATTGTAGCTCTTTATATTTTTACCACCGGTTTCCAACTGGATTATGATTTTTTAAGGGAATTTAGCATCGCTGTCCTTGCCGGTCTGGGGAACGGTCTTTTCTCAGCGGTAATGGCCATCGGCCTTTTACCTTACTTGGAGAGCGCCTTCGGAATGACGACCGCCGTAACTTTGCTGGAGCTATCCGATCCCGGCCACCCGCTGTTGAGGAAGATGCTGATGGAAGCACCGGGAACATACCACCACAGCATAGTAGTGGGGAACCTGGCGGAAGCAGCCGCGGAATCTGTCGGGGCAGATCCCCTGCTTTGCCGGGTATCCGCTTTCTATCATGATATTGGAAAGATTAAACGCCCTTATTTTTTTGTAGAAAACCAGTTTACCAGTGATAATCCCCACAGTAAGATTTCACCAAACCTGAGCGCCCTGATTATTCGCTCCCATGTTAAAGATGGTTGTGAGTTTGCTAGGGAGGCAAAACTGCCCCTGCCTGTTATCGATATTATCAGGCAACACCACGGGACGAGTATGATTTCCTTCTTTTATCAGCAGGCACTTGAAAGGGATAAAGAATTAAACGTATCGGAAGAAGAATTTCGTTATGAAGGTCCTCTGCCGCAAAGTAAAGAGGCGGCCATTATTCTTTTGTCCGATTCTGTGGAGGCTGCCGTGCGTTCCTTATCCCGTCCGGTTGCCGGCAGAATCGAAGGGATGGTCAGGCGCATTATTAAAGAAAAGCTGAATGACGGACAGCTTGATGAAGCACCGTTAACTTTAAAGGATCTTGATAAAATCGGGGATACTTTCGTGCATATTTTATCGGGAATTTTTCATCGGAGAATCGAATATCCTGAAAGGGAACTACATGCAGATCTGGAGAGGGGGAAAAACAAATATGCCGGTGCTGGTAAATAACATGCAGGAGGCGATCGATGTCCCCGGGGAAATACTTTTTCTGCTGGAGGAGATCGGCGAATTCGTCCTGCGCCATGAAGGGCAGTCAGCGAACTGTGAAGTAAGCCTGATTTTAGTAGACAACAGCTATATCCAGGATTTAAACCTGACCTACCGGGGCCTGGATGCGCCGACTGATGTATTATCGTTCAATCTGCAGGATAATAGGACGGATTTTGAAGAGGATCCTATTCTGGGGGATGTGGTTGTATCCCTGGAAAAGGCGGTGGAACAGGCTAATAGTTACGGCCACTCTTTTAAACGGGAGGTTGTCTTTTTATCTTTACACGGCATACTTCATCTGCTGGGTTACGACCATGAAACGCCGGAGGAAGAGCGCGAGATGAATGAAAAAGCTGAAATGGTGCTAAAAAAATATAATATCAAAATATAATATCTGAGTCATTATCCGGAGAACTAACGGGGAAGAAAAAATGATGAAGCGAAAAAAAATTATCTATAGTTTCATTGATGCTTTTTCCGGTATAATTGAGGCCTTCCACAGGGAAAGAAATATGATCCTTCATGTCGTGGGTGCCGTGGCGGTTCTTGCAGCTTCTTTCTATTTCCGGGTGGAAAAACTGGAGTTTCTTTTTGTAATTACGGCTATTTTCCTTGTCTTTATTACAGAATTGATCAACACCGCTGTGGAGGCGGCTGTGGATCTGAGCACGAAAGAGTTCCGTCCGCTTGCCAGAATAGCCAAAAATACTGCTGCCGGGGCGGTTTTATGTGCCGCTGTTTTTTCGTTGGTAGTAGCCTATATGGTCTTTGCTGAAAAACTGAGGGGGCTCTGGTGAGGGGGCTTTGGTAAGAGTCAATTAATTGAGGGGGGTAATTGTTAGCAATGAAACTGGGTTCTGGCCATGCTATTATAGACAACAAAGTGCTGTTCCTGGTTGCTATCGTTTTAATTTTGAATACTGTGCTCTTAGGGTTAAATTTTAACATACTCTATATGCAATTTATGAACGAAAGCCAGGAGGATTTTATTTCACAAAAGGTAATGGCACAGGATATGCTGGAATACAACAAGCGTTTTGCACAGGATCTACATGTGCAGGAACGCCCGTCTGTCAAGGAGGCGCTGGCTACCTTTAGCTACGAAATAGATCTGACGGAGGACGGCGATGAGCTGACGCGCCTTATCTTTAATTACGGCCGCCAGGTGCAGGAAACGATTCTGAAGGAATGGGATGCCCTCCTGAGGGAAAAAATATTAACCCTGATCAACCAGGATAGAAATTTAAAGCAGGAGGCGGGGAAAGTCCAGTTTACTTTAAGGATTATCCCTGGTGATAAGGCCCTGGCGGATCCGTTGGTGCTTCATGAAGAGACCCTGGAGAAAATTTATGAGCAGTATCTGGAGGGGGAAATAGTGCAGGAGATGGCTTTCCGGATTGAAGTGGAGGAGAGCCGGAGCCGCATGCTGGTTCCCTATAACCCCCTGGATTATATTCAAACGCTTACGGAAGAGTTGGATACTTTAAAGGTTAGCATGCACGAGATGCGTGTGGCGGCCGGACTGGTTGAAATGTCCGGGCCGGGGGTGATCATCAAGCTCTATGATGCACAGAACGGTTATATCGCCAGTGATATTATTCATGATTCGGATGTGCGTGATGTAGTTAACGAGCTTTTTGCCGCAGGGGCAAAAGGAGTTGCCGTAGGCGGGCAACGGCTTATTGCAACCTCGCCGATACGCTGTGTAGGGCCTGTCATCAGGGTTAACCAGAAAGAGATCTCCGCCAATCCGGTAGTGATCGAGGCGGTAGGCGATCCGGATGTGCTGGCGAGCGGGCTGGATATTATTCGCTTTTCACTGGAATTTCACCGGAAATTTCAGTTTGAAATTGAGAAGAGAGATAATGTGATTTTGCCGCAATACAGAAACTAAAGCTCTTGCGACAACGGGGACGACTGCGACAAGAGGGACGGCGACAAGAGGGACGGTTCTCGCTGTCGCACACAATTTGTTTCTTTTAAAATAGCAGTAAAAGCCTGCCGCTAGATGTCATTTTACTCCGCCTTGGGGGCTTTTGCCGAATAATAATCTCTGCGGGGGGTATAAAGTTTGGATGATCACGAACTGGTGCAAATGGCGAGAGAAGCCCTGCCTTTTGCTTATGCTCCTTATTCCGGATACAGGGTTGGGGTCGCCCTGCTGACGGATGAAGGCAAGGTTTTCCGGGGAGTAAATATTGAAAACGCCTCTTCGGGTTTGACGATCTGCGCTGAAAGGGCGGCGGTGGCTGCGGCTGTTACCGCCGGCTGTTGTTTTTTTTCGCGCATTGCTGTGGTTTCTGAAGACGAAAAAGGCCCCGTGCCCTGCGGTGCCTGCCGTCAGGTGTTGGGCGAGTTCTGCGGCGGGGAACTCAAGGTGCTGGTCTCCGGCAATGAAGGCAAAATACGTACTTTTACCCTGCGGGAGCTGTTGCCGCATCCTTTTGTTTTTCATAAAGAAGCACCGCCTCAGGAATAATAATAAGATGCCAACTATCGACAAAGGAGGCTGCTTTGCATGTTTCGCTCGGGTTTTGTTTCTGTCATCGGTCGTCCCAACGTAGGCAAATCTACCCTGATTAATACGCTGCTTGGCCGGAAAGCGCTTATTGTTTCCGATAAGCCGCAGACTACGAGAAACCGTATCCAGGCTGTGTATACCGGCGATAATTTTCAAATTGTATTTCTGGACACCCCTGGAATACATAAGCCCAAGCACCTCCTTGGCGATTTTATGCTGAAATCGGCACTGGATGCCCTGAAAGAGGTGGACTTAATTCTTTTCATGGTAGAGGCCACGTCTTCCCCGGGCCCCGGGGACAAGTATATTGCTGAGCTGTTGCACAGTGTGGATACCCCAAAATTTCTGGTTGTGAATAAAGTGGACTTGATTGCAGATGCGGTTGAAGACAGGCTGCTACCCCTGTACAGCCGGTTGGGAGAATTTAAACAAGTATTTACTATCTCCGCCCTGGAAGAGAAAAATGTTCAGCAGTTGCTGGAAGCGATTTATACGCTACTGCCGGAAGGGCCGTGCTATTACCCTCCGGGAACCGTTATCGACCGCCCGCAGGAGTTTTTGGCTGCAGAAACGATCCGGGAAAAAATATTGCTGCAGACCAGGGAGGAGATCCCCCATTCGGTAGCGGTGGAGATCGAGAAGATGCAGTTGCGCGAAGCAAAACCCAAAAAATGCGACAGGGAGAACCGTCCCCTGTCGCAGCAGCTGTCGCAAGATGGGAAGGTGCCCGGGGATGTTTTGCCGCCTCTGCTAGTTATAGAAGCCATTGTCTATGTAGAAAAGGATTCACAGAAAAAAATAATTATTGGTAAAAAAGGCGGTATGCTTAAAGAAATCGGAACGGAGGCGCGCCTGGAGCTGGAAAAAATTTTTGGAAACCCGGTGTTTTTGGATCTCTGGATAAAGGTGAAGAAAGACTGGCGGCAGAAGGAACACAATCTGCGCCAGTTCGGTTATGAGTAGCGGCGGCGCCTGGCTAAAATTAGCTCCGGGTTCGCACAGACAGGTTTTGCAGCTCTGTTCGGTCTTGCGTAGCCCTTCCCGGCAGGAACTCCCGTCCATGGTCGTCTGCCGGCTGCCGACGTCCTGTCGGCAGGGGCCTGCGCAAGCCCTCACATCGCTGAACCTGTTAGCTGTGCTGCACAAGTCGCAATTTTAGCCAAAGCACCACCGGAAAGGGATGAACAGCGGTAACGCCGCGCTGTGTTGCGGTTGCCCAGGTGCCGTGGCTCGCTTGGGGCCGCGTGCGACAGGGGACGGTTCTCTTCGTTGTAATGTTGTGTGACACGGTGCGATAAGTGCGACAGGGAGAACCGTCCCCGTTGTCGCACCCCGTTGTCGCATGCTGTCGCAGGGGAGGGGGACGTTGATGAAGAAGCTGTTGAAAACAAGGGCGCTGGTTTTGCGCTCGCGTCCGCTCGGGGAAAGGGATAGGCTTCTAAGCCTTT
>CAZQXY010000074.1:7009-8744 GCA_964597455.1 uncultured Desulfovibrionaceae bacterium | reverse complement strand
GCTGCATCACAAAGGCTCCCGTAACCCCTGCTCGCGGAGTTTCCTTTAAGTATTGGTAAGCCTCAAGTGGTGAATCACAATATTGGTTTAGATAGTGAAAATATACTTCGGTCACAACCCCCCAGGCAGGTGGCCCAAATTGTGCCGTTAATACCCAAGCAAAGCCTGAGCTGTTCAACCCGGAGTTTTGTGCCACCGCTCCCGCGTAGGGATTCACAATAAAATTATTGCCTTCATCAGGGAAAGCAACCAGGATAATACTATGCATAACTTCTATTGGGACCATTTTACTTAATGATACAATGGGATTACCGTCTGTGGTGGCGTTACCATCTGCAGCAAAAGCATGACATGAATGATAGCCCTCAGCTTCCGGAAAATCTGCAGTCGCCATTGCACCCTTAACCCCGGTTTCAGCCGGGTATGGAGCATTCGGGCGGCACCACATTTGTGCAGGATAGACGGTAAGCAGTACAAGATCATTGTAACTGATATTATATCCTTCTTTCTTTAACCCTGCCTTCATACCTTCCAACCACTTTCTGAGACCAGGGTCATATTTGTCAGCATAGTACGCCCATACTTCCATATCCTTGTTTGCGGCCTCTTCCCCAAATTCTTTGATTACGTTACTCTTTAAAATTGCCAGGTTTCGATAAATCCCTTCATTTAGGTTAAACCTGAAAAATCACAGGAATATAAGCAGGTCCATATTCACGAATTTCGCTTTATTCCTGCGGAATGCCGCCTATTATTCTTATATCCCCCAAGTATTATTAGCTTGAAATTCCCCCAATAGAAAACATTTGCACTATTAATATTCGCCAGAGTGATATATATTTCCTCTTAAACAAGAAATTCCCAGGAAAATCACTGGAAGTTCTATAGCATACTTGTGCTTTGAATATGGCAATCTAAAACAATATTTCTTCATAATGTAACCAAAAAATAAAACTGCTGAAACATCTGTGTAACATTGTTCATTTATACTAATAATAGTTGACCCCCTCTTAATATATTTTTTTAAGCGGCCTCATTGGCCGCTTATTTATTTCCTCATGCGCCGCACCACCCTTTTGTGCGTCATACAATGTGCTTAAGCAATCCTCACTTGATAAAGCAAAAAACTTCGGAAGATCGGCCATAGAAAATCGATCATAGAAGTGAAGTAAGCAAGCAGGGACCGGCATCGCTAAGATACCGGTCCCTGCCTGTTTTTTGAAAGAGTTCTATTGCTATTCTGCATAGTTCTCTATCGCTATTCTGCATATTGATTTTTAAAGGACGTACAAACGATATATCTTGCCGTCGCGCAGTTCAATCTCTACATCCTCATAGGTATGCAGGTCACGGATACGTATACTTGAACCATCATAATCCCGCAGGTAAGCATCATCAGCAAAGTCAAACCGGAAAACGGAACCATTTGATTGTTCTATCGTTAATTGCTCCCGGTCATCATCAATGCGTATTATTTCGCCTTCTATCCAGGTGTTTTGGTCTTCGATTACTTCAATCGCAATTACTGTATCGTCAACAACAGTTAACTCTACCTCGGCCCCGATGATCACCTCGTCCAGATATATGCTTGCCCCGTCGCGGCGCACCTGCACGTTACGGCCTAAATCATACTCCATGGTACGTATTCCTCTTTGAACAGTGATTAGATCATCCGAAAGATCCAGTTTGGTGACTATGCCCCGGTATTCCCTGTCTGCTTGCCTGCCAAGCACTT
>CAZQXY010000074.1:0-6999 GCA_964597455.1 uncultured Desulfovibrionaceae bacterium | reverse complement strand
TCATACCGATCGAGCCACAGGCGTACTTTGTCCCCTTCTTCTATGTCTTTTAAGTCCAGGGTTTTCTTATCCCGGGTTACCAGGACTTTATCGATAATGAAATAGGTGTCTTCCCGTCCCCTGTCGTCCTCGATGGTAATCCGGGGCGTGTGTGTAGTCCTGATCTGCACCACTACACCCTCCTCATCACCCTGCCTGGTATCCAGTGTCACTGCATCAACCAAATCGTCATCGTTCAGGCGTAATTCCACCCAGTCACCCTTTTTAACATCATCCATATCCAAACGTATGCCATCCGCATCGCGTACGGTCACACGATCTGCCAGATCAAAATTTGCCGAATAGCCATCCGCATCCTCTATGGTGATATCATCGGAATTAACGGAAATCACTTCACCAAAAACCTTATACGGCTCATCAAGCACCCGCACTTCAACAACTTTTGACCCTGATCGGACTAATTCTACACGCGCCCCGCGGCTGAAATCTTTGTAATCGGCCAGGCGGTTCCCCTGATAATACCGCGTTGATGCACTAAAAAACACCTCGGCATGAGTATCGTTATCATATCGCACAGTAAAATGGTCCCAGTACTTATTAACTACATATGCCTTCCGGTAAATGTCTTCATCATTACCCTTTTCCTCATCCTTTTTATCCTTCTCCTCATCCTCATCTAAATGCCCTGATTTGGACGGAGCACCGGCTATATTATCGCTTGTATATGCAAGGAAAATTACCTTATGGTCACTATCAAGTACTACCCGGACATTTTCACCGGCAAAAAGGCTAAAAAGTGCTCCTTTCTGATTATTACGGTAAACTAAATAATAACTGGCTAAATTGTAAGTTCGCTCACCGGCCACCGTCTTCAGATTCACCTTGTTCGTATCGCTAGACAGTAATTCAGCCACAAAACCCCTTCCCGGGCAGGGATCAGCCAGCCCCAAATCGAGCATCTTGGTCATTAATGCGGCCATCTCCGCCCGGGTCACAGCCCTCATCGGCTCAAAGCGGTTTCCCGGTACGCCCTGCATAATTCCCTCCCGTATTACTGCGGCCACATAATGATAATATGATAACGGGATCTGTCCACTGTCCGTAAAAGTAAGCTGCGTATTGTCAATATCAAGATTCAGTGCCCTGGCAATAAACATGGCCACGTTCAACCGTGTCGCCGGTTCCCGGAAGGGCATGTCCACCAGATCTGTAAGGCTAATCCAACCATCCTTCACTCCTAAAGCAATCGAGCCCTTTGCCCAGGAGCCAATATCCAACGGGGGCAGGCCAAGGTTATCCCAGTCAAGCTTCCCGGCTTCTTCCTTCTTTCCTAACGTGTTCACCAGCATTACCACTGTTTCCTGCAGGCTAACCTCATCCCGGGGCTTAAACGTTCTATCAGAGTAGCCCGATACCAAACCGAGGGCGCTAATCCGGACTATAGTTTCCTCCGCCCAGTAACCCTTCGTATCACTGAATTCTAAAACGCCGTCAGCCGCAACAGTGCCAGTCCAACAAATCAACAAACAAAACATCAACATAAGACTCAAAATGATCTTCTTTCTCAATTGTTATTCCTCCTCACCCAGATACTCATTCCCTCTATTTTAATAATAATTAGCCATTTAATTTGAAATACCTTCCAATAAACCCATATCTTAAAAAAGGAGTTACATGTAATTAATGGAAGTTTGCCTAATTTGATTCTTGATAATTTTAAGCATAAATGTTATAATTCAAACTAAAATGTATGGAGGGAAATGAGGGAAAGAATGTGATTACCACGGAAGAAAAAATTGCCGAGTTGATAAGCATCCTGCCAATGCATTATAATTCTTTATTGGACGGGATTGAAATTAAAATACCGGTAAAATTAAATTTTAGCGAAGGGAAAACATTAATGTTCCTTTATAAACATGAAGGAAATCCTATGTCCGAATACAGTAAAAAAGTAGGCCTTACAAAAGGTTCTTTTACTGCTGTAGCGGACCGGCTGGAAGAAAAGGGTCTTATTAAAAGGGTAACTGTAAGTGATGACCGAAGGAAAAATGCCTTAATCCTTACTGAAGAAGGAAAAAGCATTGCGAAAGAAACCGACTCACTTTTTAAACAACATATATTAAATAAAATAGCACATTTAAGAAAAGAAGATATAAACAATCTGAAAAATGCTTTAGAGATAACGGTTGCAATGCTAGAAAAAATAAGATAACGGCTCGGAGCAAGACTCGAGAATGAGAAGGGAAGGACTATTTTTGAGCAAAGCTGCAAATTTAAACACACCCCAGGATCGGACTTTTATTTTGGAATCAATGCCTGTTAATCAAGCGATCTGGACTTTAGCGATCCCTACCATGGCAGCCATGCTGATTCAAGTGATCTATAACATGACAGATACCTTTTTTATCGGTAAGTTAGGTAACCCCCACATGGTTGCGGCGATCTCCCTCTCCCTGCCAATTTTTATGATCGTTCAGGCCTTTGGCAACATTTTTGCAACCGGTGGAGCATCCTTAATCTCCAGGCTGCTGGGAAAAGGGGAAAGAGAAAAAGCCTGCCAGGCAGGAGCAATTAGCTTCTGGTCAGCTTTAACTGTCTGTATTTTTATTTCCCTCCTCGCCTTTCTATTTGTCGAGCCCATCTTAATGTCCTGCGGAGCAAGCGAGAATACCATTGGATTTGGGAAAAGCTATTTATCGATTATGTTGCTGGGAAGCCCATTTATCGGGATCAAAATGACGCTGGCGGGATTGCTGCGTTCCGAAGGTGCCACGAGAGAAGCGATGGTTGGATTAATGAGCGGTTCCATATTGAATATTCTACTGGACCCGGTATTTATATTCGTATTTGATATGGATGTTGCCGGGGCTGCTGTAGCAACGGTAATAGGTAATATCGTCGGTTTCATATACCTGGTGTCTTTTTATTTAAAGAAAAAAGGTATCATCTCAATTTCTCCTAAGTATTACAGTTTTAACCTCCGGGTATATGCAGATATCTTTAAAATTGGCATACCTGCATCACTCGGCATGGCGCTGATGAGCACAGGTTTTGCAGTGGCAAATGTTTATGCAGCCGGTTTTGGGGACGATGTAGTGGCTGCCAACGGCGTGGTTATGCGGAGTACTAATATTGCAGTAATGCTTATCATGGGGCTGGGCCATGGATGTCAGCCTCTTATGGGATACAGTTACGGTGCTGGGCTATACGGCCGTCTAATGGAGGTAATAAAAAGAGCTATTACCATCGGTACCGTTATCAGCAGCTCTTTTGCGATTTTCTTTTTCCTTTTTCCTGACTTCACGGTTCAGATTTTTATAAATGACCCCAGAGTAATCGAATTAGGAGTAAAAATCATTCGCTGGCTAGCTCTGGCCATGCCTGTTTTTGGAGTTCAAGTAATACTGATGACCATGTTTCAGTCGCTTGGAAAAACAGTGCAATCCTTGATCATCTCTCTTGGCAGGCAAGGTTTGTTTTATATTCCTGCTTTGATTATTTTTAGCACTTCCTGGGGATTTAACGGGTTTATTTTCGCCCTGCCTTTTGCAGATGTTGTCACTACTATGCTTTCATTTACACTTTTTCTTCTTATGAAGAAAAAACTTTTCGATCCTTCGGAAAAAACGTTAGATAATAAATGCCCGACATTGTCAGAGATATAAGCAAAAGGCCAAATCTCTAAACAGAATCTATTAAGTTAAATTATTCATTTCAATTCTCAACCCCGTGTGGGGATAAACGTTTCCTTTATCCTGCTGATGCCTAGGAGAAAAAAGATCTAAATCCCACAGGTTATCTTGTCGACTTCCTTCTTCTTAATCTCTTTCTCGAAAGTATCGGTTTAATTCTTTTCTTCAGAGCCGGGCTTTGATCCACCATATCTACCACCACATCGAAAACAATGGAAGTTTATACTACCGGTGGGGTAATCTCAAACAAGGAACCGTCCCTGTTTAAGGAACCGTCCCTGTTTCATCCCCTGTCATCTCATCCCCTGTTTCATCTCAACCCTGTTTCAAGAACTTTTTACTGGTGCTTTGCCATTTATTAAGTTTTGACATTTCCCCGGCCATCATCACAACATAGTTTACAAGTTAACTAATTTGTTGTATGCTATAGTTAACTTGTTAACTATAGGAGGCACTATGTCCGGAATCAGAGATATTTGGTTTTATGCCAACAATACTATTAATTCAGCCAGGCAAATGGTCAATGAGGAGTTGCAACCCCTCGGGCTGGGCAGCGCCGAGGGCAATATTTTGCTGCACCTTATGGCGCGGGAGGATGTTTTGCGGCAGGAGGATTTGGTGGATGAATTGGAGATTAGTAAACCGGCAGTCTCCCGCGCCCTTTTTTCTCTGGAGAGAAAGGGTTTTGTCAAAAGAGAAAAAGACCTCGCAGATAAGCGGGCTAGCAGAGTGTTTTTAACAAAAAAAGCCTATGAAATCGGCCCGAAATTAGAACAGGTTTATGAAAACATTTTTTCCTTGGCTGCCCAGGGTGTTACTGAAGATGAAATAAAAGGCTTTATAGAATTATTCCGGCGTATATCGGAAAGTTTTTCTTTGGCACGGGATGAAAAAAAGAAAAGGAGAACCGAAAAATGATTTTGAATGATTTATTGGCAGCAGGGATTTTATTAGTATACTATCTAATAGGTTTGGTCGCAATTCCGGCAATGCTAAAGGCCTGGTCAAAATTGCCCGATGAAGTAATTCGCAAAATTCAACACGTTGGTTACAGTTTATCCGTCTTTATTCTCCTGCGGCTCTTTAGCACCTGGTATATAGCGGTGGCTGCTGCTTTTCTCCTGGTGCTTTTAGCATACCCCGTCCTCCTCGCCATAGAGAAAACCTCCACTTATAAGAGGTTGTTCGTGGATAGAACGGAACGTGGGGGCGAACTTCGCAAACAATTGGTTTACGTGCAGGTATCTTTTGCTGTCCTGATCTTCTTGTTCTGGGGTTTATTGGGGGCCAAATGGCATTATATGGTGGCAGTGGCGGTGATGGCCTGGGGGTTTGGTGATGCTGCCGCGGCATTGATTGGAAAATTCTTCGGTGGAAAAAGCATTGCTCATCGCTGGATCGAGGGGGACAAAACCCGTGAAGGCACAACGGCCATGATTATAATTGCTTTTTTGGCGATTTTTCTTACACTATTATTTTACGGCGGACTACCCTGGTACATCAGCCTTTTAATTGCCTTGGCGACAGCACCGGTCTGTGGAATAGTTGAACTATTTTCCCGCCGGGGAATCGATACCTTAACTGTCCCCCTGGCGGCGGCAGCGGCAATTTTCCCGCTAGTTTATCTGTTCACATATCTGGGGTGGTAACATGAACTCTGAATTGAATGAGGGGATTAATAGGCGCCAAAGAACACTTTTTGCTTCTTTGCTCCTGAGCCTATGGGCGCCGCTGGCTACGGGGATTGCTGTCATCATGGGGCGCTCCGTTACCCAGGTCGCTGATTTTATCCGGCGCACCATGGAGTTTCTCGTCTTGTTATTATCCTGGTTGGTTTTTCGCTATTTGACACGGGAGGAAGTACTGGCCGAGGAAACTAAGAAAAGATGGGAGAGAATCGTCAACCTTAGTGTGGCCGTTGTTCTGGGCGTTTCGGGGTTGATCATGTTCTTCTTGGCACTGTTCCATTTTCAAAATTTTAGGTCGGCGGGCAATGTTATTCCGGGCCTGGTAATCGCGGTAGCGGGTTTTATTGTAAACCTTTGGTTTTGGCAGCGCTACAGTGCCTTGGAGCGCGAAGCCCATAGCCCGATTATCAATAACCAGCGCCAACTATACCTGGCAAAAGTCTTTGTTGATATTTGTGTAATATTGGCTTTAAGCGCCGTAGTCTTCATGCCTGCCCATGCCATTACAAGCTACATCGATACTCTGGGCTCGATTGCAGTGTCCTTGTACCTTTTATGGAGCTCATTGCGGACCTTTGGCAACAAACAAGACGAAGCGGAACTGCCCGTAGAAGAATAGCGAAGGATATAGCTGGGGTATAGCTGGGGGATCTCCAATTGTAGACAACATACTATTTGGCACCTACCCCGTGATAAAAGTTATGTTGCTTTCCGGCAAGTCCATAAGTACTGATAGCTTCCTCTTTTTACACGACACCCCACGCCGCTGTCCGCTTTAAAAAGTTTTGAGGATTTTACCTCCCCCTACCCAAAAATTTTTTATTTATTTAAATAAATAGGTTTAATTTATCCTAAAATATGCTATAATACTATTAAACCATGAAGGGGGTTAGCAATATGAATATAAATACTAAAAACCTAGTATCAATTACTGAGGCAAATCAAAACTTCTCTCGCATTGCCCGTATGGTTGATGAGAGCGGCTCAGTCGTAATTCTCAAAAACAACACACCTCGGTACCTGGTCATCGAGTTCAGTGCAGCTGAAAAAGAACAGCTGGCAAGTGATGAAGATATACTTTCTGTATCCAAGCGATTAATTGCCAAGAACAGAGAAGCCTATGAGGTTCTCGCTAAATGATTATTATCTCAAAGGAGCAGGTAAAGCTACTCCATACACAACTCATCAAAGAGACCGGCGGTTCAGATGGAATTCGTGATGAAAGCCTTTTAGAATCTGCCTTAAATGAACCATTTCAAAGTTTTAGTGGCACTGAAACCTTTCCTTCCATTCAACAAAAGGCAGCAAGGCTCGGATTTGGCCTGGTTAAAAATCATGCCTTTGTGGACGGTAATAAACGAATCGGCGCTCACGTCATGCTTTTATTCCTAACTCTTAATGGGATTGAATTGGAATACACACAAGAAGAATTAGCAGATACAATTATGAAAGTTGCCGCCAGTGAATATACCTTTGAGGATTTGCTCCATTGGATAATTCAACACCAATGCTAAAAAGCTACTTATAAAAGTGGCTTTTTTTTATCCCCACCAGTCACCGCTTTCTGCTGACCTGCAAACCAAACGGATTTTGGCTGCTAAGCGGGATACACCGAAAAA
>CAZQXY010000073.1:0-8755 GCA_964597455.1 uncultured Desulfovibrionaceae bacterium | reverse complement strand
AGCAAATAATAGCAAATAAAAAGAGTGCCAAGAGGAAACTTGCTTGGCACTCTTTACTTTTAACTTTTTCCCTGAGTACATCTCTAAGCTAAGGCTCCGGAAAGAACGTAAGCAGCCTGCAGAGCCTCGGTAGGGCAAAGGGGGAAGCATTCCTTACAGTTCCAGCATTCTTTCGCGGCTATCTCCTGAATGAAATTTATCTCCCGGCGTGTCCCCCTGTCTATAAAGCCAATGGCGTTTTTCTTTTTTACTTCGGCGCAGTATCTTACACAGAGCCCGCAATGGATGCAAAATGAGGATTCTTTATCAAAACGGTTTTTATCCGCGCCATACTCCTGGGCATAACTATGCAAGTCCCTGGCATCCGGCGCATGAGCCAGCAAGAGCTCCAGAATCATTTTGCGCATTTTGTCTACCTTTTCAGATCTGGTTTTTACCACCAGATTGTTTTCTACCGGGTAGATACAGGAGACAACGAACTTGGTGGAGCCGCGGCTTTTCACCTCCACAATACACAGACGGCAAGCGCCGTACGGCTCAAGTTTCTCGTGGTGGCAGAGGGTCGGGATTTTTATCCCTAACTTCTGGGCTGCCTGCAAAACGGTCATCTCGGGGCTTGCTGCTACTTGTTGGCCGTCAATCTCTAAAAGGATTTCGCTCATTTTTTTTGGCCCCCTTTGTCGATAATTCTTGCTTCTTCCGGGATAGGAGGCGGGACAGGTCCACCGGATATCTTCCTTACCGCGTCAAACCGGCATACTTCAAAGCAAGTTCCACACTTGGTGCATTTCTCCTGTTCAATGATATGGATCAGCTTCTTGCCGCCTGTAATTGCCTCCGCTGGGCATTTCTTGAGACAGGCCATACAGGCCCGGCAAGTATCCGGATCAATATGATAAGCGATAAGCTCCTTGCATAAAAGGGCCGGGCACCTCTTTTCCCGAATATGCGCCTCGTACTCGTCTCTGAAGTATTTAATAGTGCTTAAAACAGGGTTGGGAGCACTTTTCCCTAAGGCACAAAGTGCGGCCTCCCGAACCACTTCGGCAATCTCCTCCAAAAGTTCAATATCGCCCTCCTTACCCTTTCCCCGGGTGATATTGGTGAGGATTTTAAGCATCTGCCGGATACCTTCGCGACAGGGCACACACTTGCCGCATGATTCGTCAGTGAGAAAATCAAGGAAGTATCTGGCGACATCAACCATACAGGTATCCTCATCCATGATAATCATTCCGCCCGAACCCATCATGGAACCTGCTTTGGTGAGCTCATCAAAACCAACCTCTAAATCCAGCAGTTCCTCGGGCAGGCATCCGCCGGACGGTCCCCCGGTCTGCACCGCTTTAAATTTTTTATCCCCGGGAATTCCGCCGCCGATCTTGTAGATAATGTCTCTTAAGGTCATCCCCATGGGCACTTCCACAAGGCCGGTATTATTAATCTTACCAACCAGGGAGAAGATCTTCGTGCCTTTGCTCCCTTCAGTCCCCATTTGGGTGAACCATTCGGCACCTTTATTGATAATAAGCGGGACATTGGCCCATGTTTCAACATTGCTCAATACAGTGGGTCTCTGCCAAAGGCCTTTGATATTGGAGCGGATATATTTCGGCCTGGGCTCTCCCGCCCTGCCTTCCAGCGCGGTCATCAAAGCACTTGATTCACCGCAGACGAAAGCGCCGGCGCCCATATGGACTATCACGTTTAAATCAAAACCTGAGCCAAGGATGTTTTTCCCAAGAAGACCGTACTCCATAGCCGTCTTGATCGCAAGGTTCACATTTTCCACCGCCAGGGGGTATTCCTGCCGGACATAAATGTAACCTTCATTTGCTCCAATAGTATAAGCACCGATAGCTAATCCTTCCAGCACCGAATGCGGGTTGCCTTCTAGAAGGCTCCTGTCCATATAAGCCCCAGGGTCACCCTCGTCCGCATTGACAATCACATATTTTGTATCGTCGGTAGCTCTACGGGTTCCTTCCCATTTTGCCCCTGCGGGAAAACCACCGCCACCCCTACCTCTTAAATTGGCTTTTTTAATTTCTTCCAATACTTCGTCGGGGTTCATCTGGAATAAACTTTTAGCTAACGCTGAATAACCGCCTTGTGCTAAATAATCATCAATACTTTTCGGATCAATATTAATGTTAGAACCAAAAATAAGCCGATTCTGGTTCTTATAGAAGGGAATTTCATGCTCATAAACGATTTTTTCATTGGTATTAGGATCGGTATAGAGCAGACGCTCTATAATCTTGTTATTCTTGATCGTCTCAGAGAATATTTCGGGAATATCTTCAGGCTTTATTTGCAAATAACAGATCCCTTCGGGATAAATTACTACAATAGGGCCTCTTTCACAAAAACCATGGCAACCGGTCTTCCTGATCTCCACCTCGTCACTTAAGCCCTGTTTTTTAATCTCTTCTTCAATGCTCTCGGCGACTTGTTTACTGCCGGACGCGTGGCAAGCAGACCCGAAACAGAGAGTAATATAACGCTTAGCTGGAGCTCTCTTTGACAAGATCCCTTCCCTATAGTTTTCCAATTCAGCAGGTGTTTTTATCCTTGCCATAATCTTCCCTCACTCATATTTTTTTAGCGCGTCTGCTGTCCTTGCCGGCGACATCTTACCGTGAATCTCCCCGTCAATTTCCATTACCGGGCCTAAAGCACAACAGCCAAGGCAGTTAACGGTCTCCAGGCTATATTTTAAGTCCAGATCCGTTTCGCCGGGTTTAATCCCGGTCAGGTCTTGCACCGTATCGAGGACACGCTGGGATCCGCGCACGTGGCAGGCGGTACCCACGCAAATATGGACTTCATGACGCCCTTTGGGGACTAAACTAAAGGCTTTGTAAAAGGTTGCTATATGCTGTATCCGGGTATAAGGAACCTGTAATCTTTCACTGATGCGTTCCAATGCTTCTTTGGGAAGCCAATGGTTTTCGCTTTGAATATCCAGTAGAATTTGGATCAGCGAGCTGGCTTCGCTTTGATGTTTATCAATAATCTGATCTATTCTCGCGCTATCCATAGCCTTTGTGTTTCTAACCTCCTTTTTCCGTTTTGCTATTTATCCTCAGGCAAGAACAAAACGTTTCTGGTTTATCTCGTACTTAACCAGTCCCTGTTTAGACGAGCTATTAAGGTGTCTGGATGTTTCTGAAGGAGTCAGGCCGATAATCTTGGACATTTCTGCGGTTGAAAGGGGCCTTTCCTGCAAAAGCAGCGTTATCTGGCTAATTGCCAGTTTATCTGCAATCAGCTCCTCAAATATTTTTTCGAATTCTTCGCTTAAATAGAATTGCTGGTATTCTTCCAAGGTTTCAAAGTGTGCCCTGAGCCGCTCATTTTCCACCAGTCTTAGATAGGGAACCAGCCTGGTGATCGCGTTAAGCTTCAGCTTTAGTGCGCTTTCGTCTTCAATTCCCTCGCCTTTGCCAAGCGGCCCCAACTCTTTTACTTTGTTCACAAAATCATTGACAACTTCAGTATAAAGGTTCCCTTCAGCGCCGGACATAAATTTAATGCTTAACCTTTCGGGGTTTAGCCCAGCATGTTCCAGGATCTTTTTAAACAACAGCACCATATTCAGGGCGTGGTAATTGCCGTGAGTGCTATAGTTACACTCACCTAAGTGGCAACCGGCAATTAATACCCCGTCCGTTCCTTTGGAAAAAGCCCTGAGCACATGCCCCGGGTCCACTCTTCCGGTGCACATGACACGAATAACCTTCATTTCAGTTGTATATTGTAGTCTGGAAACTCCAGCCAGATCAGCAGCTCCGTATGCTCACCAGTGGCATACAAAACCCAGTACTTTCGGTTTAAAATCAAGCGCCGCACTCATGCTTACACCTCCTATCCCTTTTGTGGGTATGCGGGCAATGCCGTTTTTGCGTTGTCCATCCTATTTATATTTCAAATCATCGCCTCAATTTGTTGCCTGATTTCTTCCTCGGAAAAGGCCGCGTCAATTTCGCTGAGGATCTCTTCATCAGTAAAGTGCTTAAGTTGTATGGCTCCTGTCGGGCATTTTCTATTGCAAAGGCCGTCTCCTTTGCAAAGGACGGGTATAACCCTGGCCTTTCTGCCCTGAGGCGTTTCGTGGAATTCGATAGCGCCGTATTTGCATACTGAGATACAGGCCCCGCAGGATATGCATTTATGCTCATCCACCTCGCATACGGAGCCGGAGGCGACGGCCGTGTCATGTGAAAGAAGCGTTAAAGCCCGGCCGGCAGCTCCATAGGCCTGGCTGACCGTTTCGGAGATGAACTTGGGATAGTGGGCCATTCCGCAAAGATAAACACCTTCTGTGCCAAAATCAACAGGCCGCAGCTTGACGTGGGCTTCTTTGAAGAAGCCGTCCGGGCTTAAGGTAAGCCTGAATTGCCCCGCTGCTTCTTCGGTTCCCGCAGAGGGAACAACGGCGGCTGCCAGCGCGACTGCATCGGCATCCAGTTCAAGTTTTTTGCCCAGGACATAATCCGGAAGGGTTACCCTTAAGACGCTCTTGCCTTCTTCGTTTTCAGCAGGCTCAATCGCGGGTTTTTCTTCAGGCTCATAGCGGATAAACCTGACGTTTTTGCCCGCCGCTTCACGGTAATAATCTTCATTGAACCCGTAGGTGCGCATATCCCTGAAGAGGATGTAGATATCCATCTCAGGGTTTATTTCTTTAAGTTTCAAGGCATTTTTGACTGATTCACTGCAGCATACCCGGCTGCAGTAATCCCTGTCTTCGTTTCTGCAGCCCACACACTGGATCATCACCAGGCTTTCCGCTCCCGTTATCTTTTCATCTCCCGCAGCGATCTTTTCCTCCAGTTCCAGGTGGGTCATGACGCGTTCGTCTTCCCCGTAAAGGTATTCGGCGGGCGTGGATACTTCCGCGCCTGTGGCGATGATCGCAGCTCCGTGTTTTATCTCGGTAGTTTTGCTCCTGGATTTCACTTTGGTGGCAAAGTTGCCTACATAGCCGTCAACTTCGGTGATGGCTGCATCTGCAAAAACATGTATTCGGGGGTTCCGGTACACTTTTTGGATCAGATCGCGGAGGTATTCTTGAACGTCTATCCCTTCCAGGGTGTGGTGGATTCTCCGCGCCAGGCCGCCCAGGTCTTTCTCTTTCTCCACCAGGTAGACCTCATGCCCTTGCCCGGCTATGGAAAGCGCACAGTTCATGCCGGCTATCCCTGCGCCGAGCACCAGCGCCGCCTTGTTAACAGGCAGATCGAATTCCTGTAAGGGCTGAAGATGGCGTGCTCTGGCTACCGACATGCGGATAATTTCCTTTGCCTTTTTTGTGGCTTTTTCTTTTTCCTTGGAGTGTACCCAGGAGCAGTGCTCTCTGATATTGGCCATCTCGAAATAGTATTGATTGATTCCCGCTTCCCGCAGGGTGTCCCTGAATAGCGGCTCATGCGTCCTGGGAGTGCAGGCGGCTACAACCACGCGGTTAAGCCCTTTCTCTTTGATCATATCGGTAATTTCCTGCGCGGAATTAGTGGCGCAGGAAAAAAGCTGTTCCTGGGCGTAGACGACATTGGGCAGGGTTAAAGCATATTCCACGGCGGAGGGGACGTCCACCACCCTGCCGATATTGGCACCGCAATGGCAGACAAAGACTCCTATCCGGGGTTCTTCTCCGGTGACATCCTTTTCCGGAGGATATACTCTTTCTTCGGCGAGTCCGCCCCGGCGGTAGTCGAGAAGCTCGGCGCACTGGGAACCGGCGCCGCTGGCGGTCATCACCGAATCGGGGATATCCGCCGGGCCCTGAAAGGCTCCACTGATGAAAATACCCGGACGGGAGGTTTTAATGGGGCTAACCGGATTGTTCTTGCAGAACCCATGAGCTTCGAGCTCGATACCGAATTTTTCCGCCAGTCCCTCGCAGCCGGCAGGAGGGTTCAATCCGATGGAGAGGACCACCATATCGAACTGCTCTTCTTTTACCCCCTCGTCCATGGTGGAGTATCTTAGGACGATATTCTTAGTTTCCGGGTCTTCTTTCACTAGCGATACATAGCTTCTGATAAAGCGAACTCCGGACAGTTCCTCCGCTCTCTGGTAGAACCGCTCGAAATCCTTGCCGTAGGAACGTATATCGTTATGAAATACTGTACAATCTGCTTCATTGTAATGATCCTTGGTTAGAATCACTTGCTTTTGTGTATAGGTGCAACATACGGCGGAGCAGTAGCTGTTGCCGCCTTCAAGAACCTGCCTGGAACCGACGCACTGAATCCAGGCTATCTTGGCGGGATGCTTTTTATCGGAAGTACGTAGCACCTCGCCTTCGTACGGACCGGTGGAAGATAACATCCTTTCAAAGTCCATACTGGTTACCACATTCTCATATTTTCCGTAGCCGTAATCATTCCTTAGTTTGGGATCGAACGGTTCGAAACCGGGAGCGAGGATGATCGCGCCTACTTTTACTTCCATCTCCTTTGCTGCCTGGCTAAAATCTATGGCGTCATTTTTACAGACCCCTTCGCAGATGGTGCATGTCTTTTCCGAAAGATAAAGACAGCTTTCATCAATATAGGAGACAAGGGGAATCGCCTGGGAGAAGTAAATATGGATAGCTTTGTTCTTGGATATTTCTTGGTTGAATACATCGGGATAGACTACGGGACAGTATTCCACACAGGTACCGCAGCCCGTGCACTTGTCCTCAATCACATATCTGGGCTTTTTAGTCAACGTTACCGTAAAATTTCCCGCCTCTCCTTCCACGCTGTTTATTTCAGTGTAGGTAAGGACTTCGATATTTATATGCCGGCCGACCTCGACCAGCTTTGGCGAAAGTATTCACATGGAACACTCATTGGTGGGGAAGGTCTTATCAAGCTGGGCCATATGGCCGCCGATGGCAGGGGTCTCCTCAACCAGGTAAACCTTAAAACCCGCGGCAGCGAGATCAAGGGAGGCCTGGATACCGCTGATTCCTCCGCCGACAATCATCACATCTCCCATATCTCTGCTTGCAGGGCTATTTAGCAGTTGTCCTTTAATTTTTTCCATTTCTTTTTCCACTTTCTATCACCTCATCAGGTTTATGTGCCCGGTTCTTAAATCACTTCCTGGATGATCTCCGTGATATCTTTAACCTCTATGGCATCTTCATAATTCAGGCCCAACCTGCTGTCTTCAAAAGCATCAATGCAATAGGGGCAACTGGTAACCAGCACCCCGGCCCCAAGCTCAACCGCTGCTTTTAATCTGAGGTTGGAGAATCTCTCTTCCATTTTGGTATCGATCCAGATTCTACCGCCTCCCATTCCACAGCAAAGACTCTCTTCCCGCGACTCATCCATTTCAAGCAGTTCCAAACCCGGTATCCGCTTCAATACTTCCCGCGGCTCGTCATAGATATCGTTATGACGACCCAGGTAGCACGGATCATGATAGGTCACTTTCTTTACATAGTCCTTGTTTATCTGCAGCCTTCCTTCGCTGATAAGCTCGTGTAAAAACTCGGAGATATGCACAACTTCGAAGTTTACACTAAATTCAGGATATTCGTTTTTAAATGTATGGTAGCAATGGGGTGAAGTAACAAGTATTTTCTTTACACCATTTTCAATAAATGTTTTGATGTTATCTTTGGCCAGGCGTTTGAACAGCTCTTCATTGCCTGTTTTACGGATGCTCTCTCCGCAGCAGTTCTCCTCGGTGCCCAGTATCCCGAATTCTACGCCGGCTTTATTGAGAATAGCGGCAGTGGCCTGGGCAACTTTTCCTAACCTTGCATCGTAGCTGGGAAGACAACCGGGAAAATATAGGATTTCCATCTGCTCGGTAAATGGTTTAACATTGGATCCCTTGGCCCAGTCTGCTCTTTTTGAGCGATCCTGAACGAATGGGTTGCCGTCTGCCGCAAGGCTCGCACTGGCGGAACGAACAGGTTTGAGCAGAGCATTGGAAACACCGTATCCCGTAGCCAACCTGCGCAAGGCCACTACATCATCAATCTGCCTTACGTCTCGGGGACATTGCAAAACACACTTCCCACAGGTGGTACAACGCCAAACCTCTTCAAGTTCTACCTCCGGCAAGCCGAATGTAGACTCGCGGATTAACTTGCGTATACTAAAATTTGTAACCTTGTTCCAGGGGCATACCGTATCGCATTTTCCGCACTGGTAACAAAACTTGAAATTCTCTCCGCCATATTCAATTATTTCCTCAATTATCTCTTTGAAGGGGGCCTCAATATCCATCATTTAATCCCTTCTTTCATGTTAATTTTTCCTAACCTTCATGTTAATGTTTTAACCTTTTTGTGATATTCGGGCGAAACTATCCGCAAGCTTCTGTAATCCGTAGCTTTTAGCTGCTACCAGGGTTTCCAACTCCGGAACCTTACATTCGGCTACATACCCTTTCACTCCTATCTTTTTGATGTTATATGAAATTATTAATATTTGACTAATTTAAATTTGACTAATTTGACCATTTGACCTACCGTTTGTTTTTAAATTATCATTACATTTGGTAATCCAGAACATACATTTGTCACCGGTTCAATTATTTCACAGGGCAATTTTTTTGTCAAGGTAACTTTCCAAATAGTTTGATTAAAAGATAACAACTAAATATACATTCAACGCCTACCTTCCTTTTTCCTGCTAATATTAAAAGTAAATTAACAAAGCCGTGGATGTCCACGGCTTCAGCTTTCATCTGGCACGCCCGGCAGGAGTCGAACCTGCGGCCAACGGATTAGAAGTCC
>CAZQXY010000072.1:0-8815 GCA_964597455.1 uncultured Desulfovibrionaceae bacterium | reverse complement strand
CTTTAAGTCTATCATATTCATTTTCTCTTGTCAAGGTGCTTTTAAACTTTTTTTATTTCCTTTATCTTTCTTTCTTTCATCCATATGACGTCTTAGCTTTTAATGTTTCCCTTACGTCATAGATTTCAATCTTACCACATTCATTTTAATCTGTCAAGATTCATTTTAATCGGTCAAGATTTTTTTTCAGGCACTGCTACCGTTGCTTTAAGCTTTCTTTAAGCTTTCTTACGGTAATTGTGCATCACAGTTTCATACTATACCATGATTTTTGAAGAGGCACAAGATGTCCTATCCGTTTTATAATTTAATACGGGGCGATTTTATTGCATTTTTCTTTCTTATAACCAATATTTCTAACTAAATCTATTTATTTCGACACAGGGTATCTGTAATTTCAAGGAATAAGCTTTAAATTTTCTTTAAGACTTATGGCTCCGATATTCAAGTTAATCAACGTTTCCGGCACCTCACCGGGATATACAGTGTCCGTAAGGGGTACTGTAGTATGGACTTCAATATTTGTAGAAATTAGAGGAACAACCACCCTTACTTCAGAAAACACATCCAAGTATATCTTATGACGCACCTGATTAAATCCCGCGTCCTCGAAGGAGTCGTTAAGATAGGTATTAACCTTGCCGACAGGAATTAATTTTATGGGTATCTCAGGACCATAAGTCGCCAGGAGATAACTATCCAATACCGCCCCAAGAGGAATTTTCAAGGCCTCTTTCTCTATAGTCTTCAGTGCATCTTGTGTTGCCAGGGTTGTCTCCGCCATCAAACGGTTTATCTCCATAGTGTTAATCTGCGCCATAATAATTTTACCGTTTTCGTCCTGGCTGATTGAAATTAAATCCTGATATAATATTCCCTGCGCAACTTTTTCCAGGATGGCTCTATTTACAGCTTCAGTAGCCAGAATATTAGCATTAACTTCGGCAACAGAAAGAATGGCCGGACGCAAATTCTTTTCCAATACCCAGAAGCCCCGGCAAAGTAAGAACAGGGCAAGGCACAGCAGAATAAACGAAACTACGCCGACGTTATAGATATGGTCTTTTAAAAACCGATGAAGAATTCTTTTGCGTCTGATAAAGATGAACATAAAAAAGCCCCCTTCTATAATTTATGCCAAAGGAGGCTTTTTGAAAACCAAAACTCAGGATAGCCACTTAACAAGAAAATAATTCTTTTTGCCCCTGCGGATAATTGTATATTTTTCACGCAGCCGATCAGTAAAACCGAGTGTTCTATTAATATCGGTGCTGCACTGGTCATTAACATAGATCGCTCTATTTTTAATATCTTCCCTGGCCTGTCTTTTTGAGGGTGATATTCCGGCCGTGAGCAGCAGATCAACAATACCGATTTCTTTTTCCTCTATTGCTACAGAAGGAACATCCATTAATCCTTCCTCTATTTCGTCTTCTGCCAGGTCCTTTACATTACCGTAAAACAATGCCTGGGATATCTTTTCCGCCCTGGACAGGGCCTCCTTTCCGTGAACAAGCGCGGTTACTTCCCGTGCGAGAACGCGCTGGGCCTCTCTTTTTCCGGGATTGTCGCCAACCTCTTTTTCCAGATCAATTATTTCATCCCGGGATAGAAAAGTAAAATACTTGATAAATTTGATGACATCCCGGTCATCAGTGTTGATCCAGAACTGGAAAAACCGGTACGGAGTTGTTTTAGCAGGATCAAGCCAGATGGTGCCTGATTCTGTTTTACCGAATTTTGTGCCATCGTTCTTTGTAACCAGGGGGAATGTTAAGCCATACGCTTTTTTATTGGATACTCTGCGGATCAGATCGATTCCCGCGGTAATATTCCCCCACTGGTCGCTCCCCCCTGCCTGCAATTCACAGTCATAATCTTCGCGCAGCCGCAAAAAATCGTAGGACTGCAAGATCATATAGCTGAATTCCGTATAAGAAATACCTGTTGAAAGCCTTGATTTAACCGCATCTTTAGAGAGCATATAGCCGATGGAAAAATACTTGCCGGTGTCGCGAAGAAAAGTAATTACTTGCTGTTTTCCCAGCCAATCATAATTATTGGCTATACGGGCCGGGTTCTGGGGCGCATGAAAATCAAGGAATCGCTCAAGCTGTGCCCTGATTTTAACTGTCCACTCATCAATCACTTCCTCGGGATTTAATCCCCTTTCCGAGGATTTTCCGCTCGGATCGCCAATAAGGCCGGTGCCGCCACCAACAAGGGCAATGGGTTTATGCCCTGCCAGCTGGAAGCGCCTCAGGCCTAATATGGGAAGGAGGCTTCCAACATGCAGGCTGTCAGCGGTAGGGTCGAAACCGATATATAGAGATACCGGACCTGAATTCAGTCTTTCCCTGAGTTCAGCATAGTCGGTTATCTGATATAACATTTCTCTGAACTCTAAATCTTGCAGGATATCCATTCTAAAAACTCCTTTACGCTTACTTCTATGCATTTTATTGCAGCAACTATCCAAGGCAAATTATATATGAAAAGTTATTGTTAATCAACAAAGAAACTAAAGAAACTTTTTTTTTGTTTTTGAGTCTATTATATAGAGATTTTCCCGACTCTGGTCTTGTGATATAATATGTTTAGTGAGGGGGGCGCTTATGCCGAAGAAAAATAACGCCGGCGGGCAGAAGAAGTCTAATAAAAAGAAAAACACGACAAAAAAGGTATTGTTTAAGGTATTCAAAATAGCGGCTCTACTTGTTTTCATCGCAGTTGTTCTGGCGGGGATGGGTGTGCTGGCCATTGTATATTCCTACGTAGAAGATGCACCCGAGCTTGATGTGGACAATTTAAACCCTCCGGTTACATCTTACATATATGATCGCGAGGGAAACGAAATAACCATGCTCTACGATGAGCAAAACAGGAAGGAAATACCCCTGGAGATGATTCCCAAACACGTCCAGCAAGCTTTTATCGACATTGAAGATGAAAGGTTCTATGATCATTACGGGGTGGACCCCATGGCAATCCTGAGAGCTGTACTGGTTAACCTTCGCCAGAACACCCCGACAGGGCAAGGAGGCAGTACTATCACCCAGCAGTTAATCAAAGATGCCTTCCTTACCCCGGAGAAAACGTTCCAACGCAAGATCCAGGAAGCATGGCTTGCCCTAAGGCTGGAAAGGGAGTATTCCAAAAGCGATATCCTGGAACTGTACCTGAACCGCATCCCCTTTGCCCATGGTGCCTATGGCATTGAGGCTGCGGCAAATACTTATTTTAATAAAAGCACTGATGAGCTGACCATAGCGGAGGCGGCCCTGCTGGCGGGGGTGCCGCGGGCGCCCAACTATTATTCTCCATACAAAAATCTGGATGAGTCGCTGCGGAGACAATCGCTGGTGCTAGGCAAAATGTATGAACTCGGCCACATCACTCACAGGGAACTGACAGAGGCCAAAGAAGAGGAAATAGTGCTGGAAGAGCTTACCGGCAGAGAATATCCGTACCCTTATTTTATAGATTACGTCCTGCACCATGAGCTAGTAGACACTCTCCTGAGCATGCCCGAATACGAAAGCC
The DNA here is from genome assembly GCA_964597455.1 of uncultured Desulfovibrionaceae bacterium. GTDB lineage: Bacteria > Bacillota > Dethiobacteria > DTU022 > UBA8154 > DUQX01. Next base: position 5,272 of record CAZQXY010000072.1, on the reverse strand, counting down.
GCGAGGAGGCATACGAAGCCATCTATAATATGGGACTGAAAGTTTACACTACCCTGGATACAGCTGCCCAAACAACGGTAACGAATATATTAAGCGATGAAAGTCTTTGCTCGAGGAATATAAGGGTTGATATGACTAAATTAAAACAGATACTGGAAAGCGAAGATTTAAAGGGTTACCCGGAAGAAGTAATCTCTGAGGACGGAATCCTTCAACCGCAGGCAGCAGCAGTAGTCGCCAACCCGGTCACCGGGGAAGTCCTGGCTTTAGTCGGAGGGAGAGACTACGGGAAAGATAACCAGGATCTGCGCTTTATCAGCCGCAGGCAGCCGGGATCTGCCATGAAACCGATAGTGGCATATGCACCGGCCATGGAAGAAAGTCTTTTAGCGCCGGGTTCAATTATTGACGACTCCCCCTTTATCCGGGGCACCTGGGCTCCGGAAAATTTTGACCGTGCCTTCAGGGGGCTGCTTACGGTACGCGAAGCCCTGGTACGCTCATGGAATGTTCCTGCTGTAAGAGCTTTTGAAATGGTGACACCACAGATCGGCCTCGAATATGCAAAAAATATGGGGCTTTCCACCATTCATGAAAATGATTATAACCTGGCCACAACACTGGGAGGATTAACTTACGGGGTAACAGCCTTCGATATGGCGCAGGCTTTCGCCGTTCTGGCCAATCAAGGTGTAAAGGTGAACTTTTTTACTGTAGAAAAAATTGAAGACCGCGACGGTCATCTTTTATATGAACATCGCGCTGAGCCGGAGGCCGTCCTTTCCCCGCAAACCGCCTATCTGATAACGGATATCCTCAAAGACGTAGTGCGCAGGGGAACCGCGGGAGCCTTAAGGATAGGGCGTACTGTGGCTGCCAAAACAGGGACCACCAATGAGGACCGGGATGCTTACCTGGTAGCGTATACCCCGGATATCGTTGCTTCATTCTGGATCGGACATGATATACAGAAATTGGGGACTGTTCCGGGAGGGAGCAGAACTCCGGTTGATTATATGAACAAAATACTTCCGCCAATTCTGGAAGATATACCCCCATCTGACTTTGAACGTCCTTCGGGAATTACCGGGCCGATTAGTATTTGCAATAAATCAGGGCTGAGGCCGGGGCCACATTGTCCCGACGAGGCAATTGTCAGTGAAATTTTCCAGGCCGGAATGGTGCCCCAGGAGACCTGTGATCTTCATCTAGAAATGGAAATTTGCATAACCAGCGAACTTCTTCCCGGTGATTTCTGCCCGGATGAAGAAATTGAAACCCGCACTTTCCTCAACAGGCCTGAATTTCAGCTCACCGATGGACGGTGGAGAGGAGCCTCTGGAAGAGGGCCACAGGATGCCGAGCAGATGCCTCCGGAAGAACAATGTGATCTTCACACCATCCCTGCTGCTTCACCAACAGGGTTTGACGGGTATGTTCTGCAAAATCCCGAAAACCAGATTGTCACCGACAGGGTTTGACGGATATATTTTGCAAAACCCACCGAGAGTGCTGCTGCAGTGGAATGCTCAGCATGATATTGTAGAATACAGGATCTACAGAAAGGTCTCAGGTAAAATCAGCGGGAATAACGAGAATGGCGAGGATAATGAAGAAAATAACACCGGTGAGGAAAATGCGGGAGCAGGAATTAATGCTGAGTTGTTGCTGCAAACGCTGCCCGGCACCATCACCCAGTATCTGGACAGCTGGGTAGAGGCTGGAACGGAATATACCTATTCGCTGGTGGCGATAAATACTGAGGGGGTAAAATCCGCTCCCCTGGTAAGAGTGTTTTTTATCCCGCAGTATGGCAGGCCGGATGATCAAAACGGCAATGGCGATAACAATGGCGATAACGAAGGCGGCAGCGATGAAGGGCGCGATCATCACCGGGACGATGATGATGATGACGATGAACGTGAAAGGCCTTCACAGAGGGATCCTGACCGTCGCTAACGCTCAGGATGACAATTCAGGGCTTTACGCTCCGATTTAATCTAAGCGCCTGTTCGGCCGACGGCCGAACAGGCGCTATGTTCTGCTCAAGCGTACTATGGTAACCCCGCTGCCTCCCTCACCTTCGCCGCCCAGACGGTAACCGCTAATCTCCTTCTTGTCCTGCAGATAAAGGTGCAAGCCGCTGCGCAGCTTACCGGTGCCTTTACCGTGGATTATTTCTATTGTATCCAGCCCTGCCAGGAGAGCATCATCGAGGTGTTTGTCAACCCGCAGGATCGCTTCTTCCAGATTTAAGCCCCGCAGGTCCAACCGGCGCTGGACAGCGGCACTTTTCTCCCACATCAGGTTTGAGTTTGCCGGAAGTTCTTTACCCTTCTCTTCGCTGTATTTACTATTTTTTTTGTATTCACAGAGGTCGTTCAGTTCGGTGTTAACCTTGAGCAAACCTACCCTGACCTGAATTTCCTTCTCGGAGACAACCCTGATAACCTCGCCCGGGGAGCGCAGGCTTTTGACATAAACAAACCGACCCTCCCGGACCTCATCGAATTCGATGGGTTTAATCTCTTCGTCCTCCAAAAACTGAATCGTGCGGTATTCATCCCGCATCGTTTTTATTTCTTTTCTGGCCGCTTCGCCTTGTGAAAGGGTTTCTTTCCCATGCTCTTCACGTTCGACTCGATGCAGGTTTTTTAAAATATCATCGATCTTTCTCTGAGCATTGCCTACGATGCCCATTGCTTCTTCACGAGCCTTACGCAGTATTTCTCTTCTATTTTTCTGCAGTCCTTTTTTTTCTTCTTCCAATTCTTCCAGAAGGTGCTCCAGCTCTGCTTTCATCTCTTCAATTTTTTCATTATCACGGGAAAGTTTGCTCCTCTCCTCCACCAGGCCGGAGACAACTTTTTCCAGGTCGAGGGAATCCTTACGCATGTAGGAACGCGCCTTATTGATCATCTCCGCCGGCATACCCAGCATCTCTGCAACAGTCAGCGCGTTGCTCTGACCTGGGACTCCGATAAGCAAGCGGAAAGTGGGACTTAATGTCAGGGGGTCAAATTCCATGGAGGCGTTCTCCATACCTTCACTGATATGGGCAAATACTTTTAGCTCATTTATATGCGTCGTTGCCACTGTTCGCACTCCACGGGAATGCAGCTCATCAAGAACAGCCATGGCCAGAGCAGAACCCTCGGAGGGGTCGGTTCCCGAACCGAGCTCATCCAGCAAAATCAGAGCTGCCGGGTACGCCCTGTGTAGAATATCGATAATGCTTTTCATATGCCCGGAGAAGGTGCTCAGAGATTGCTCAATATCCTGTTCATCTCCAATATCGGCCAGAACATGATGGAAAACGCCCAGCTCCGTCCCTGCTTTGGCGGGAACATGCAGCCCGCTCTGGGCCATTATTACTAATAACCCTAGGGTCTTCAGGGTTACTGTTTTACCACCGGTATTGGGTCCTGTAATGACCAGCGTGTTAAAATCCTTGCCCAGTTGGACATCCACAGGAACAACACTCTCCGGAGGCAGCAAGGGATGGCGGCCTCGGATGATGGAAATATACATCCTGTCATTAAAAATCGGTTCTGAGCCCCTGTGTTTGATACTCAGATTGCCGCGTGCAAGGATAAAATCCAGCTCACCATAAGCCTCGTAATCTAAAACAATCTCCGCATAATGGCTACCCACAAGGCCGCTTAGCCTGCGCAAGATCAACTCTATTTCTTCCTCGATCCGGCTTCTGACTTCCCGCAGGCGGTTATTCAGCTCCAGTACCGGGAGGGGTTCCATGAAAAGGGTAACGCCGCTTCCGGATTGATCATGAACAACGCCGGGAAACTGGCTGCGAAATTCCTGTTTAACCGGGAGAACATATCGCTCATGTCTTACCGTAACAATATTCTCCTGCAGGTATTTCTGGTAATGCGGGTTACGCAGGTAAGATTCCAGTGAGCGATGGATCTTCTCCTGCAGCCTTTTTTCTTCCACCCGCAGCGAGGAAAGAAGCGGCGATGCATTATCCCTTATTTCACCCTGGGGATTCAGGCACTTTTCCAACTGAGAGAGCAAGTGGGGAAACAACTGAAAGCTCATCACAAGATCAAAAAGCCGGGGGAATTTGTCCTCCATTTCATCTTCCCCGGAAAAAAAGTTCCGGACTGATTCCACTGCTTGAAAAAAATTTTCTATTTCGAGCATTTCACCGGGGCCTAATACCCCGCCCCGCTCGGCTCTTAGGAAAGAAGACCTCAGGTCTTTTACACCTTTGAAGATCAGATCATGCTGCAATAGCAATCGCACTGCTTCCGAAGTCTCTTTCTGCAAAGAAATTATTTTATCCATATCGGCCAGGGGGGCAAGGGCAGAGGCTTTTTGCTCCCCTGCGGCAGTTCTTGTAAAACCCCTCAATTGCTCTTTAATTTTATCAAACTCCAGGATACGCCTGGTTTTTTCCATTTATACCTCCCGCCTCGAAAGAAAAGAATTTCCCTTAATAAAAAACCTCCATGGTTTATCCTGACCTTGTTTAATACCGATCCGGCCCGAAGAGCCGATCCGCGAGGAGTCTATTTTGATCCCCCTTGTGATAAAAAGCGGGGGGGCCTGTAAAGGAATGGTATTATGCTCCCTGGTTATTCCCATGGCAATACATAATTTGCCGGGGCCGTTGGTCAGATGGGCGGGCTTAAGGGGTTTGCCGCGCCGTTTTTGCATCAGCTCCAGGCCTTCCAGGGGCTGCAGTGCGCGCACAAGGACAGCCTCTCCTGCTCCCTCTATGTTGGCGACAACATTAAAACAATAATAGTTGCCATAGATAAAATAAACATAGGCCCTTCCGGGAGGGCCAAACATTGCAGCATTTCGTTTAGTTTTTCCCCTTGCCGCATGGCAGGCAGGATCATCTTTACTCAGATATGCTTCCGTTTCAACGATAATACCGGAAGTACAGCCTTCCGGAGATAAGTGAACCATCACCTTTCCGAGTAATGAGCGCGCCAATTGTATAGTATCGCCAACATAATAATCCTGCGGCAGCGGAAGCACGAGAACCGTCCCCATGCTTCCCCGCCGAAGCATGGGGACGGTTCTCGTGCTTCCGCTCATGCTTCCTATAGTGCTTCCGCTCATGCTTCCCATAGTGTTTCCTCTTGCCAGAAAATATGTTTTGCCACTCGTTTTCACTGATTGTTCATTAACCTCCACTGTCTGGAAAACCTCTCTGCCCGGAAAGGGATAGAACTCTCCTCTTCCCCACCAGTCTGCCTGTAAGTTAAAACTCTCCTCTTCTCCACCAGTCTGCCTGTAA
>CAZQXY010000071.1:1957-8902 GCA_964597455.1 uncultured Desulfovibrionaceae bacterium | reverse complement strand
ACTGACCCTTTCATTAGGCTGTTTATCGCTAATCACATAGAACGCAAATGGCTCTGTAAAAAGGGTCAGTGCCAGTTACCAAATGCCTGCTATGCCCCAGACCCCGGAAACTTACCAGAATAGCGATTATGTAAAATATACCCGCCGTTTGGCCACCGAATCTCAGCATGCGTTGGCGGTGAGAAATGACGGTACCTTGATTGCCTGGGGACAGGGCAATCGGGGGAAAAACAACATACCAGCCGGATTAGCTGATGTGATCGCTGTAGCTTCCGGCCAAATGCATGTGCTGGCGCTGAAAAAAGACGGCACCATAGCTACCTGGGGGGTTAACTATGCAGGGCAACTGGATATACCTGCTGGTTTGCAGAACATAGCTGCTATTTCTGCCGGCGCACTTTTTTCCGCTGCCCTGGATAAAAGTGGCCAGGTATATGCATGGGGCGACAACTCTAATGGACAGTGCGATGTGCCGGACGGCCTGGGCAATGTAGTGGATATCCAGTGCGGCGGGGACCATGTGCTGGCCCTGAAAGCAGACGGCACCCTGACCGCGTGGGGCGGCACTGACACTTTTAACGACTATGATATTCCGGACGGGCTGAATCTTTTTGAGGACGACCCGGCGCCCTATAGTGGGCCTTCCCCCGGCATCCCCCAGACCCCGACCGAATATGCTGCCAGCAACTATGCCCGGGCGGCGGCCAAAATTGCTCCAGTGTCGGGTGGGGTGGCGGTGCTGAATATGGACGGCACCGTAAAGGTGGTTTCTGTCGATCAGACTGATATTGACTATACCATTCCGGAAGGGTTGGCGGATGTTACCGCGATTGCCTCCTCGACCAACACCCTGATGGCCTTGAAAGCTGACGGCACCGTAGTAGTCTGGGGTTACGACGGGGATTACCAGAGCCAGGTGCCGGAGGACCTGGGCAAGGTTATTGCCATCGCCACAGGCTGCTATTCTTCGCCCTATTGTCTGGCCTTGGAGGAGGACGGCACCATAACTGCCTGGGGGGGGCAACATCTACGGCCAGTGTGATGTGCCGGAAGACCTAGGCGGGGTTACCGCTATTGCAGCCGGGGAAAAGCACTGCTTGGCCTTGAAAAGCGATGGTACGGTCGTTGCCTGGGGAGATAACGAATACGGCCAGCGCGATGTGCCGGCAGATCTGAGCGATGTAGCCCGCATTTACGTCGGCAGGGATTTTTCCCTGGCTTTGAAAAATGACGGCACGGTTGTGGCCTGGGGTAGCAATAAGGACTACTCCGGAAACGAGTATACTTGCGGCCAGTGCGATGTGCCGGAAGGCCTGAGCGGGGTGGTGGATATTGCTATAAGGGATCAAACCTGTATCGCCCTTAAAAACAACGGCACCGTGGTAGTCTGGGGTGACAACAACTACGGCCGCTGCAATGTGCCAAACGGCCTGCACGATGTAGCTGCTGTATCAGGAAGAAACGGTATTGCGGCTATTAAAACCGATGGCACGGTGGTGAACTGGGGTTATATTTACTGGTACGAGAATCTGCTGGCCGGTTTGAGCAAGGTATTGACTATTTCCAATAGTACAAATACAGCAGTCTTCCGCGACGGTAGCCTCCGATATTTAAATACCCATTCGCCAACTGCGCTGGGGGTTAACGAGGGCCTGACCGGGCTCAACGTCTTATCCGGCCACTTTTTTGCCATAGATAACGTAGAGCTGCTCGACTCAGAGGGACAGGTCATTATATCCGTGCCCAGCCAGGGCGGTTATCGTATCCAGGCCCAGGTAGCCAATAATTATGCCAGTTCCACAAACGGCCTGACGATTATCCAGGTGCGTGCCGGTGCTGGTGCCACCAGCACCGGCGGTGGCCGGGTGCTGGGCTGTGTGGGGATTAACAGCCTCATCCCGGTGACCGGTTCCGCCGTCAGCAGCGACTTCACCATGCCGGCAGGCGTTAGCGGCCCGGCTTATGTAGATGTTTTCGTTTGGAGCGACTGGAATAACATGGTTCCCCGGGCCGAGGCCAGGCAGGATCTGAGCTTTACTGTAACGGACTAAGAGCGTAACAAAAGCCAGGACGATCGGTTTTGGCAGATTGGACAGTGAGCTGGTAACTTTTGAATATGATGTTGAAAAGCGGTTTTTAGATACAGAAAATCATTGGGCAAAAAATGAGATTGACTCCCTTGTGGAAAAAGGAATAATTACAGGGATGACCGCTACCGAATTCAGGCCGCAGGAAAAGATCACCCGTGCTCAATTTGCCAGGCTGTTGGTTACGGCTTTGGGCATAAAGGAAAGTAAAGGTGCGGCACTTTCCTTTGAGGATGTGCCCGCCGGTGCCTGGTACCGCGATGCGGTAGCGGCGGCAGTGCATGCGGGATTGATCACGGGTTATAGCGAGCTTGTTTTTGCTCCTGATGAAAATATCACCAGGGAACAGATGGCCTCCATTATTTCCCGGGCTTTGCAAATGAAGTCAGGCGAAACGGTTGCTGATGATGATACGGAGCAAATCATCAATAAATTTAAGGATAAAGGGGATCTATCGCCATGGGCCAGGCAGGGGATAGCTCTGGCCATAAGCAAAGGGATAGTGAGCGGAATGAGTGCGGATACTTTCGCTCCCGGGGCATTCGCTACCCGGGCGGAAGCAGCGGTGATGATTTTGCGGCTTTATGAGCAGGTACATTAAAGAAAGAGGGGTAAAAATTAGTGGGCATTGGCCGGAATTTCCTGGATCGGTTTACTCCTTATGATTTGATTATTATTGCCCTGATGTCTGCTATTGGGATAGCCATCAAACCTATAATTGTGCCCTTGTCGCATATCCTGACCGGATCGCTCTTGATCCCGCCGGGGGCGGTGACAGGCGGGATCTATATGCTGTGGCTGGTGATGGGGTTTGGTATTACCGGCAAAAGAGGAACGATGACCCTGATTGGCTTGGTCCAGGCCATCCTCGTAATGGCTACAGGAATGGTCGGTTCGCAAGGGGTAATGAGCTTGCTGAGCTATACCATGCCGGGAATTGTGGCTGACCTGGGGCTGTTACTTGTTGGGCACCGGGTTTGCTGCCTGCCATGCGGTTTTCTGGCGGGGCTGTTGAGTAATATTACCGGCACCATTATGGTAAATTTAGTCTACTATCGCTTTCCCCTTATTCCGTTGTTATTAAGTTTGAGTGTTGCGGCCCTGTCTGGCGGTCTGGGCGGGGTTATTGCTTTTAAAATCGTACAACAGATCAGGGAATTCAAAAAAAAGGATTTTCAAATGCGGCAGGGATGAGAACGGTAGCTGTATTAATTGTTGTGAAGGCGGTAATCTGCTTATGCATGCGGTGATGGTCAAGGGGCTGGCATATCAATACGGGCCGGGAGGGCCTTGCGTGCTCAATGGAATCGACTTTGAGGTGGCCGGGGGGGAAATGGTAGTGGTGACAGGTCTGAGCGGGTGCGGCAAGAGTACCCTTTGTTTTTGTATCAGCGGACTTGTTTACCACAACAAGGATGGGGTAATGACGGGGCAGGTTCTGATCAATGGGCGGGATGTCCTGGGAATGAAGCCGGCCGGTCTGGCCTTGGAAGTTGGCATGGTTTTTCAGGATCCTGATACCCAGCTTTTTTTGCCTACGGTAGAGGACGAAATTGCTTTTGCTCCGGAAAACCTGTGTTTGCCGCCGGATCGGATCAGGGAAAGGGTGGATTATGTGCTTGATATTTTGGGGATTGCTGCTCTCAAAGAGGCCAATCCCTACCATCTTTCCGGTGGTGAAAAACGTCTGGTGGCCCTGGCGGCCGTTTTGGCCCTTGATCCGCCAGTGCTGGTTATGGACGAAATAATGTCACAGCTTGATCTTGCAGGCAAAAAAAGAGTGGGAGCCGTTCTGGAAACGCTTCGCAGCATGGGAAAAGCCATTATTGTAGTGGAGCACGATCTGGAAGCGGTTGCCTTTGCCGACCGCATGATGGTGTTGGATGGCGGCAAAGTAGCTCGTTTTGACCGAACGGAAATGATTTTGGCGGATCACGATTTTCTGATTGCCAAAAGGTTGATCGTTGAAAGATGATCGTTGATAGCCGAGAGTTAGTAATTACAGTCGTCAGATGGCATATGGTTTATAATGGGGGCCATTGGCAGTGTTTTTAGAGCTGAGAGATGTAAGTTTCTTTTATCAAGGGAAAAGCAAACCGGCGTTGGACGGGGTTAGCCTTGCTTTTGAAAAAAATGAGGTAACAGCTGTAGTTGGGCCAAATGGCAGTGGCAAGACTACTCTGACCAAGCTGATGGTGGGTATTATACAGCCGACTAGCGGTGAAGTTTGCCTGGATTCGAGGCCTTTACAGGAATATTCGCTGGCTCAGATCGGAGTCCGGATTGGTTATGTTTTTCAGAACCCGGGCCAGCAACTTTTCTGTACTTCGGTGGCGGAAGAAATAGGTTTTGGGTTAAAGCAGCTGGGTGAAGAGCCGGAAACGGTCCGGGAAAGAGTAGCCTTCTACCTGGATTATTTTGAACTGGCGGCTTACCGAAACGTTTTTCCCCTGCATTTAAGCTATGGCGAAAAACAGCGGGTGGCAATAGCTGCCGTGCTGGCTAATGACCCTGACTTTTTTATCCTGGATGAACCTACTGTAGGATTGGATCTTTACCGTAAAAGCCTGCTGGAGGATTATCTAAAAAAGGTTGTCCGGCTGGGCAGAGGAATGATTATTGTCAGCCATGATCTTAATTTTGTGAAGAGAATGGCTGATCGGGTAGTCAGCCTGGAAAACGGCTTGGTCCAGAAGGTTCAAGAAGAAGTTAGAAGGTAATGATTGCAATGGAAGGAAGGAGACATGTGCTATGCGGTTGATCATCTTAAAGCTAAGGAAAGCAGCCGCCTTTGTGGTGATACTAGGTATTATGTTTGGCTTGACCGGCATTATCAGTCCGCATACGGCAGATGCTGTATGCGGTAGCGTAGGGGTGCCTGCCGACACACTAACAATCAAGGTGGGTTACTTCGGTGGTCCCTATTACACGAAAAAGGTCTATACCTTAAACGATTTTGACGAATTGCCGCAGGTGGAACAGACTTATACCTTTATAGATAACATGCCGGCAATTTGTATCGACTCGGCAAAAGGGGTTAAGTTGACCGATCTGCTGGAAGATGCGGGTATTGATGTTAACTCCGTGCAAAAGTTTTATTTTTACTCGACCGATATAAAACAGGGATGGTATCAGTGTTTGGATAAGACTTCCCTGCTGGATATGCCGCGTTACTATTACCCGAATCTGCCATCACATTGGGACTATGAGGAACATTGGGCCTTGCCTGGCGCCGAGCAGGGAGCGGTTCGAGTAGATGCGATCATTGCCTACAAAGATAACTGGATGCGGTACGCTGATACTCCTGATTTTGAAAATTATGATACATCGATCAGGTTCAGGTTGCTTTTTGGCCAGATGGATACCATTGAGCATAATGCTCCCCAGTCGGCCAAGTGGGTGCATGCCATTGAAGTAATGCTTGGTGGCTCGCCGCCTTCCGAGATTGCTCTTGACCAGGACCAGCTCAATGCCAAAGTTGGCAGTATGGTTCAGTTGACGGCTACCGTAGCTCCTGACGATGCCACAGACAAAAGCGTAATTTGGAGTTCCAGTGATCCCAGTGTGGCTACAGTCGATCAGGAAGGTCTGGTGACAGTTGTTGGCCCGGGTACGGCTATCATTACCGTGAGCACCCTGGTTGGCGAAATGACGGCTACTTGCGTCGTGAATGAACCTGAACCGGAACAGGAAGAAGATGGGGGCGTTGCATCCGCCGGCAACAATTCTCCCGAGGATGAGCCGCCGCAGGGGCCGGATGTTAATCAACAGCAACTGACCGAAGAGGATGCAGAAGAGGATGATGTCGCCGCTGCAATAAAAACTAATGTCCTCCTTGAGGAGGCGGGCGACCAGCCATGGCGTGTTTTTGAAATGTCAGCTGATGCAGTTCCCTTGCAGCAGCAGAGTAGGGATAAAAGAGCGGATATTTATATGGCAGTGATCTCTTTGTCCCTATTTTTATCAGGTGCGGGTGGCAGGTATAGGGAATATCTCAGGAAGATTTGAGCTTAATGAAGGAAAGGAATATTGTATATGTCGCTTGATCCCCGGACCAAAATGATGATGGTCATCTGCCTTTCCATTTTAGCCTTGATATACAATAACCCCGGTCAGCTCCTTCTGATGCTGGCGTTTACTGTGGTCCTATTGTTAATTTTTCGCTTTAAACCTGGTGCTGTATGGGGGTACCTGAAGCCTTTTTTATCTCTGGTATTGATCCTTTTTGTAACTCAGTGCGTTTTTAGAAGAGGAGGCGACGTATTGCTGGCGGTAGGGCCTGTGCCCCTGATTACCAGTCTGGGTTTATCAGTCGGGGCCAGTGTTATCTTGCGCATCCTTGTGATCTCATCTGTAGCTATGTTGTTTACTACCTTTAGTTCCCGGGACTTTATTCTAGGCCTGGTACAGTGGAGGGTCCCATATGAACTGGCATTTATGGTTTCCATAGCCCTGCGATTTTTACCGGTTTTTCGGGAAGAGTTGATCAATGTCGTTACAGCCGTTCAATTACGGGGTGTGGAGTTGAAGCAGATCCCCTGGGGGCAAAAAATTACTTTGTACCGTCGTTTGTTTTTCCCTGTAGCGTATAGAACTATGCTCAGGGCAGAACAACTGGCCATAGCCATGGAAGCCCGGGCCTTCAGGGCTTACCCCCAACGCACTTACCTGCGGCGCCTGTATTTTCGTTATGCTGATTATGTAATAATGTTGGTTTTTTTGGCTGTTACCATCATACTTATTATAGGGCAGGTTCCTATGTTTAACATTCAGTTACCAACCATTCTTTCTTGGGGGTTGCGTTTTTATTGATACGCAGGTTCGTAACTTGCCCTGGCGGCTACTTTTACTTCCTTCC
>CAZQXY010000071.1:0-1947 GCA_964597455.1 uncultured Desulfovibrionaceae bacterium | reverse complement strand
AGTCTAAGATAGCAAAAATAGCCATTGCATCACCGTATTCCAGCTCGGGGGTAACTGCAAGAGGCTCCTCGCCCAATGCTGCTTTGTGGAAATTCAACAATTCGTGATGGAACCCCATCTGGGGCTGATATGGAATTTGCTTGCTTTCTCCATTATTATAAAAAACGTTAACAGTGCCGCAGTCCCTCTCCTCAAGATAAATCATGCCGTTATCACAGAAAATACGCAAACCGAGCAGCGGTTTTTGTATTTCTTTTCCCGCACAGAAGAAGGTAAACTGGCCGGTAATGCCGCTTTTAAAAAGAAGATTACTCTGGATTACGGAATAAGGGGAGAAATCTTCTTCCTGTTTAACACCGAAGGCATGGACGCTTGCTATAGCTCCAAAAATATGCTGCAACGCCGCTATTTCATGCACAGCGGTATCATAAAAGACTCCTCCGGGGAACTCCGGATGCTGCCGCCAATCCCTGGCGGGAAATTTATCTTTTGTCATTTCAGCAGGAAAATCTACAAACCTGTTTTGAATAAAGTAATATACCCTTCCCGTCTCCTGTGTCCTGATAAGGTCGCGGATAATATTAGTGTCATCGTTATAACGGTAGTTTTCGGCAACCATGATCGGGATATTAAACCTTCTCGGCAGCTCCCTGGCGGCGAAAGCCTGCTCTTTTGTGGCTCCCAGCGGTTTTTCGGTGATGATAGGCCTTCCTGCCTGCGCAATCTCCTCAGTCACCTCATAATTAAGCTCTATGGGAACCATAATATCAAAAGCATCCAGGTCTTTGCGCCTGATCATTTCATGAAAGTCGCTGTAACTGTCCTCAGGGTGCAGATTAAGGAGCTTGCGCCATTTATCCGCCTTTTGAAAATCAGAATCACAGAGTGCTGCTATTACGAACTTATCACTTAATTTTTGATAAGCAGGGTAATGCAGCTTTTCAAAAGCCATCCCCGTTCCGATAATACCCATTCTTAATTTCTTCAAAATTTGTTCCTTCCTTTTTTGTTAATTTTCATAGTTAACCCTTGCAATTATAATTTCTTAAATTAAGTAAAAATACACCTGTAAAAACTTACAAAAAAAGAACAGGAAGAAAACAACCCTGGATGGGAATAGTCAGGGCTGACTTTAGGCCTCGGAACAGCAGCAGAATTCAATCGGATGACGATCAGAGGTCCGCTTTTCATTGGTAGCTTATTAAGATGATTTGCAGCTTGTTGTGTTATAATGTTTGGCTGCATGATATAATATTAGGTAGAGGTTTTTCTTGCAATGGAAAGGGTGATGGGTCATGAAATTTGTTCGGAGAGTCGCGAATAGTGATGTGCTGGCAAATATAATAGATATTCCAGAAGAACTAAGAAATAAAAAAGTAGAGATAATCATATTACCATATGAAAATATGGAGAGTGTAGATTTAAAAGAGCAGAAAAAGAAAAGAGTGCGGGGAACGTTAGCAAAATACAGAAATAAAAAACTTCAAGAAAAAGAAAACAAAGCTTGGGCAAATGCGGCGGTGGAAAAACATGAAAATAGTTGATGCGAATATAGTTTTAAGGTATCTATTAAATGATATAGAAGAATTATCAGAAAAAGCTGCGGAAATATTAGAAAATAACGAAGTGTTTGTTCCAAACGAAGTTATAGCGGAAATTGTATATGTATTGGAAAAAGTATACAAAGTAGATAATAATGAAATAAGTAATACCTTAAAAGAGCTTTTTGATTACAGAAACTTAGAAGTTAACGACTTTAAAATAGTAGAAGAAGCGTTAAGCCTTTATGGCAAAAAGAAAATAGATTTTGTAGATACACTACTTTACGCTTACCATAAAGTAAAAGGCTATGAAATATTTACTTTCGATAAGAAGCTAAACAAATTGTTGAATGATTCCAGGTAAAGGATATCGTAATTGAACTGGTGTTATCTTCCTTATGCAAGA
>CAZQXY010000070.1:0-8936 GCA_964597455.1 uncultured Desulfovibrionaceae bacterium | reverse complement strand
CATACGAGGAACTGTGTGTGGGTTTTTTGATAAGCAAAGGTATTGTGCAGGAACGATCCGATATTAGTTCGATTTCCTGCCGGGAGGAGGAAGGTCTGGTCTGGATAGAAACCAGTAAGCCAACGCCTCAAACCAATAATTTTTTGCAGCGGAATATGGCCAGTTGCTGCGGAAAAGGCCGGGCAGGTTTATACTTCATAAATGATTTCAGACAACTGGAAGCAGTTCAGTCAGATACCATATTTAGTGCCGAGCAATTGCTTGGGTTTATTAATGAACTGGAAAACAAATCGGTTACCTATCGACGGACTCACGGCCTTCATGAAGCAGCCCTGGCCGATCATTCCGGGTTGTTATACATGTATGAAGACATCGGACGTCATAATGCAGTTGATAAAGTATTTGGGAAAGCTTTCCTGGAAGGGATCAGTACGACTGATAAATGTCTTTTACTAAGCGGTCGTATTGCCTCGGAGATATTAATCAAAGCCGCCCGTAATAAAGTTTCCTTTATTTTATCACGTTCAGTTGCTACGGAATTAACGATCGAATTAGCAGAAGAACTCAAAATTACCCTGGTTGGTTTGGCTCGTGGAGATCGCTTTAACATCTATAGCCATCCGGAAAAAGTAATGATGTAGATGTAATTCGGGAAAAAGGGGGGATGGATTCCATGATGAAGTTATCAACCAAAGGCAGGTATGGATTGAGAGCAATGCTGGATCTGGCTTCTAATGCAGAGGAAGGCCCCAGGACAATGCATGCCATTGCAGAAAGGCAGGAAATATCTGAGCGCTACCTGGAACAGTTGCTGATTCCATTGAAACAATCCGGACTGGTTAAAAGCGTCCGTGGTTCTCAGGGGGGTTACATTTTAGGACGTGCTCCGCAGGAAATATCAGTGGGGGATATCATCCGGGTCCTGGAAGGGCCTTTATCGCCGGTTGATTGTGTAAGTGAGCAAAATCCTGATGATTGTAAAAGAGCTGATAAATGTGTTACACGTACAATATGGGCCAAAGTCCGGGATTGTATCGCAGGGGTACTGGATTCATATTCTCTGCAGGATTTAGTAAATGAAGCACGTCATATGCCTGGGAATGACAGCACCGGGATACGCAAACAGGCTAAATAGTTACAAAAAAATTAGCATTGGAGGGTTAAAAAATGTTCTGGATTAAAAGATGCTCCGTGATACTGATCATTGCAGCGCTGATCGTTGTCGGGGGTTGCGCCCCTGCAAAGGAAAGCGTGGAGGTCCCGGACACTAAGACGGTCGAAAAAAAGGCTGAGGAACAAGGCGGCGGAAACCTGGGTTTTGACCAACCATACGGGCTATTATGGGGCACAATGACCGCGGGATCGCCGTGGCAAGTTCTTGGCACAGCGTTTTTAGAAGATATTAAGAAAAGTCTTCCCAATGTTAACGGCTCTATTTTACCTACAAATGCTACCACAAATTTACTTGGTGTGCAGACAGGTGAATTCAATATAGGTTTTTCTCTTAGCGATAGAACAGCCGAAGCCTGGGATGGCACAGGCGTTTTTGAAAAAGAAGGGAAGCTCCAGGATCTAAGATGTTTGTTTTGTATTTATCCTCATTCCAGTCAAACTTTAGTGTGGGCTGACTCGCCAATAGAAACATATGAAGATTTGGTGGGCAAGAGGATTACGACCGGCCCCAGGGGATCATCGTCTGAACAACTTGCCAGGCCCTTTTTTGAACTAATGGGGTATGACCTTGATAATGATTTTCATACAGAATACGTCTCTTTTTCCGACGCAATTGAGCTTATGAAAGACGGGCATTTGGATGCCTGGGTGTTGATGACAGCACCTGTTCCTTCACCTTATTATATAGAATTAGGTAGTGTGAGGCCGATCAGATTGCTGGATATGCCTGAGAACATAGTAGAAGAAATGTCCAAATTTAGAGGAGTGGACCCCTATATCCTGCCGGGAGGGGTTTATGAGAATGTTGATTATCCAACAAAAGCAATAAGAACCAGAATGCACACTGTTGTTCATAAGGATTTTCCGGAACAACTGGCTTACGATATTGTTAAAATAATCGCCGAAAACTTTGACCGTTATGGGGAATTGGTTTCCGCCATGAAGATGACCACAGTTGAAGACATGGCCGCTGATGCAGGAATTCCATTTCATCCGGGAGCTTTAAAATATTTTGAAGAACAGGGGTGGGCAGAACCATGAATGTGTGGAACCCTGTTCTAGAGACAATGTCCCGGGAAGATCTGCGGCGCTATCAACTGATTAAATTTAAGGAACAGTGTCTTTATGCTTTTAAAAATAGTCCTTATTACACTCGAAAATTTAGCGCGGCGGGGCTCAATCTGAAAGATCTGGAAAATATTAAAACAATGGACGATGTTTTGAAGATCCCTATTTCGTCCAAAAAAGAATTTACCGCTGCCCAGGAGGGCAAAGAACCTTTCCCTTATGGAGAACTGCTGGCAGTTCCCATTGAACAAATAAGCGAATATCACCAGACCAGCGGTACAACAGGTACACCCCTGCGGTGGGGAGATACCTGGGCTGATTGGGAATGGTATGCAGATATATGGGCGACAATCCTGTATTCACGGGGCCTGCGTGCAAACGATCGCCTCTACATTGCCTTTCCCTACCATATCTATATTGCTTTTTGGGGAGGGCATTATGGAGCTGAAAAGATCGGCGCCGAAGTGATACCGGGAGGCTCCACGGGCACGGAGCAAAGAATCCGGGAAATAGTGGAGCTGCGTTGCACCGCATTGATGTGCACGCCTTCTTATGCGCTGCACATGGTCAATATCGCTAAACAGATGGATATTGACCTGCGAAAAAGTGCGGTAAGCAAACTTTTTTGTACCGGAGAGCCGGGTGCTTCTATTATCTCCACTAAACAGAGAATCGAAGAGCCCTGGGGTGCGAAAGTTTTCGACCATGTGGGAGCTACCGAGGCTCCCCTCTGGTCTTTTCAATGTGCAGAACAGCGCGGCTTGCATATCAATGAAGCCCATTACCTGGTTGAAATTTTGAACCCGGAAACACTGACACCCGCTCCTGAAGGGGAAACGGGCACTGTTGTAGTCACCAATTTCGCCAGAAAAGGTATGCCGACAATCAGATACGACCTTAAAGATCTTATTAAATTATCTCCTGAAAAATGCCCTTGCGGCAGAACATGGAGAATGTCCGAAGGCGGAGTAGCCGGAAGAAGGGACGAAATGTCCAAAGTCAGAGGAGTATTGTTTTCACCCAAAAATGTGGAGAAAGCTGTAATGAACATTCCGGAACTCAATGGAGAGTTTAAAATTATCATCACGCGGGAAAAGGATTACGATAGCGTTCTGGTCAAGGCTGAAGTGTTTAGAGATTTCGAAAATGTTAGGGCTGAGCTCGCTGAAAGGCTGTCCAAAGAGTTGAGAAACACAACCACGTTGAGATGTGATGTGGAAATTTTACCTTCCGGCAGCTTGCCCCGGCATGAAACAAAAGCAAAAAGGCTTGAAGATAAGACCACTGAAAAACAATAGTTTTTTGTCTGTCATTAGGTAGCGTTATGCATTAATAATCACCTTGCATTATTTTATCTGAAGGAGGAAGCAGCCGTGGACAAAAGAAAATTGCAGAAGCTGAAAGATATCGATCGGGAAATAAAGAATCTGGATGCTGCCGCTAGAAAATTGAAGAACATGGCGGAGGAGATGGATCTACCCATCGTTTTTTATAATGTTAACAGAATTTTGGGGACGGTCAATGTGCTCAAACAAAATATCTCGGAACCTTTAAATATTATTTACCCCGATTAAAAACATCAAAGTTTGGAAGTTTGGGAGGAAATGGATTTATTTTTTCATAGATGGAAACAGGAGGACCTGTGATGGTAATAGGAGGACCTATGCAAAAATGAAAAAAATTTTTAAACCAAAACACAACTATCTGAATTATTTTATTCGTCCTCTGGCTATATCCATGGCCGCCTTTCATGTTTATTTAGGGCTTTTCGGCGGCATGGATGCCTATCAACAAAGAGCTGTTCACCTGGGCTTGGGTTTACCGCTGATCTTTCTGCTTTACCCGGCCGGCAAAAATAAGAACCTGTCTTTTAAAATATTATGTGACTATTTGCCCTGCCTGGTTTCAACTATATGCATTGCCAACATATTCATCTTCTATGACTGGATTACCATTGAAAGGTTTTTTTTGATCACTCCCCTTAAAGTGTCGGAATTAATTTTGGGTATTATGCTTATTGCCCTGATTATCGAAGCTACACGCAGAGTCGTCGGCAAGGCGTTATGTATCCTTGTCCTTTTTTTTCTGTTCTATCCTCTTTTGGGAAATTATTTTCCCGGGATGCTGCACACCACCCCATTTTCATGGCAAAAAATAATTGACATGCAGTATTTGACGACAGGGGGCATTTTTGGGATCCCCCTGGGAGTCTCTGCGAGCGTCATCGTTTTGTTTATTATTTTTGCCTCCTTCGTTCAGAGCAGCGGCTTTGCAGATTTTGTCTATGAATTTTCCGCGGCAATCATGAAAAAAGCCCGCGGCGGCCCGGCTAAAATTGCTGTAATTGCCAGCACTTTAGTAGGGTCAATTTCCGGCAGCAGCACGGCAAACGTTGTCACAACAGGCAGTTTTACCATTCCCATGATGAAAAAAATAGGATTAAAGCCGGAGTTTGCCGGGGCTGTTGAGGCAAGTGCCTCTACTGTCGGCCTGATCTTGCCGCCTGTCATGTCCGGTTCAGCATTCTTGATGGCTGCCTTTACAGGGATCCCTTACAAAAAAGTATGCATGCTTGCATTGCTGCCGGCTCTGATAAACGTATATGCTGTTTACCTAATGGTGCATTTTGAAACGGCGATACATAATCTGCAGGCTGTGTCCATAGATGTGAATCTGGCTAAAACCTTCAAAAGATATTTTCATATCTTGATCCCTCCTCTTATACTGGTTTTTTTAATTATCAAGGGCTATTCGCCGGGATTTGTTTGCAGCTGGTCAATTATCGCCTTTATTTTCTTTTGCTTCCTGCGTTCGCATACCCGTCTGTCGTTCAAACAAATCCTTGACACCCTGGAGGACGGAGCCAAAGGAGCGCTTCTGGTCCTCGTCGCCACGGCAGCCAGCGGCATAATCGTCGGGTCGGTAGATTTAACCGGTCTTGGCCACAGGCTTGCCTCCGGATTGGTGGAGCTAACCGGCGGGAACATGCCCTTAACGCTAATAATAGCCATGCTGATTACTTTAATCCTGGGAACGGGCATGCCACCGGCAGCAACGTATGTTGTTCTCGTAGCCATCCTCGTTCCGGCTCTCGTTGATTTAGGCATCTCAATCTATGCCGCGCACTTTTTTGTTGTTTTTTTTGCGGGGCAGTCCCTGATCACACCGCCTATGGCTATAACTTCCTATGCAGCAGCAACAATTGCCGGAGCAGATCCCATGAAAACATCGTGGCTAGCTATAAAAATCAGCTTGACCGCTTTCATAATACCTTTTATGTTTGTAGTCAATCCGGCTTTTTTAATGATCGGCTCAGTTGGCGAAATTATTTCTGTCACCATAACTGCCCTGATGGGGGTCTTTTTGTTGGCAATTTCTCTTGAGGGTTATTTCCTGCAAAAATTAAATATTTATGAGAGGATCCTCGCTTTTGCTGGCGCCATACTGTTAATCTATCCTGAATTTATACTTATTCTGCCGGGATGTATTATTTTGTGCATTCTGGTTATTCCTCAAGTAATCAAATCCCGCAAGTTGCGTGGAGCCATGGATAATAAAAGTGATATCAGGACTGAAGGCTAATAACCATTATCCGGGGAAAAGGACACAGCCGCAGTCGGGGAGTTGGAGGAGTTGGGGGAGTTGGGCCGGCAACACCTGCCGGCCCAGGCCTGTAAAAACGGTGCCTTTTAGGGAATAAAGGGGGAAAGTTATTATTTTTTCCATTCTGCAAGAAAATTTACCAGGTCAGCCCTTGCGATAATCCCAACAATTTTCCCTTCATTATCCACCACCAGAATACGGTTTACAGATTTCTTTTTCATCAGGTTGGCTATTTCATGAATCTGCAGGTCTTCCGATACCGTGATTGGCTTTCTCGACATTACTTTTTCCACTTTAGTGTTTGCAAGAAGCGTAAAACCTCTTTTAAATTTAGTCATTTCAGTAACATCCAAATACGGTGATATCCAGCCTGAAGTTCCAATCAGGGGGACGACATGAAGTTTGGTAGCAAAATCTACAATATCTGTTTCTGTAATTACCCCCACCACTTTATTGGCTGAATCAACCACTGGAAGACCGCTTATCTTGTTATCCGCCAAAATTTCAACGACTTCTTTTAGTGTCGCCTGGGGGCTAATACTAATAACAGAAGTATTCATGATATTAGATGCTTTATTACCCATTTCCCTACTCCTTTCCTTTAGCTCACAAGCATGAATTATAACTTATTTCTCTATTTTTTTTAAGATTCCTGCAAATGAGTCGGCCTTCTGGATTTGTTAGATGCCGAGGATTTTTTTGATTTGCTCACGGATATCCTTTTGCTCGCATACCGTGCGGTGCAGTACCGGCTTTTTATCCAGGTCTTTCAAGCCGAAATGAAGTGGGACAGGGTTGATTTTGCTCAGCTCTTCCAAAATTTCAAACTCGCCTTTACCCTGGATAAAGGCGCTTCCCCTGATAGCCTCCAGCACGCTGCCACTAAATTTATAAGGGCTGGCCGTAGCATCGATCACCGTCCTGGTGCTGTCCCCGGTACGCTGCAGGTATTTGCGGTACACCTTATAACCAACAGCGGTATGTGTATCTGAAATATAACCCGCCGTGCGGTAAATCTCCTTAATAGCGAAGAGGGTTTCTTCTTCAGAGGCATAGTCACAGGCCATGATTTCGTCCATGGCTTCCTTCGTTGCGGAATCAGCCTCAAAGCGCCCCGTCTCCTTTAAATCCGCCATCCAGCCGTTTATTTTTTGCGCATCATGACCGGTTATTTCAAAGATAAACCTTTCCAGGTTGCTGGAGATAAGAATATCCATGGACGGGCTGCGGGTCTGCTTGAACTCTCTGTTGCGATCATAAATGCCGGAGCGGAAAAAGTCCGTAAGAATCTTGTTTTCATTGGAGGCGCAGATCAATTTATTAATCGGCAAGCCCATCCTTTGCGCATACCAGGCGGCCAGGATATTGCCAAAATTACCGGTCGGTACCGCAAAATTGATCTTCTCGCCGGGGGCAATCTCCCCCTGTTCAAGGAGATCGAGATAAGCCCGGAAATAATAGACAATCTGCGGCAACAGGCGGCCCCAGTTGATGGAGTTGGCCGATGAGAGCTCGTAACCGTTTCCGGCAAGGAATTTATTAAAATTTTCATCGGCAAAAATATCTTTTACCGCGTTCTGGCAGTCGTCAAAGTTCCCCCTGACGGCAATTGCGCTGGTATTGGAGCCATCGGTTGTTGTCATCTGCAGTTCCTGGATTTTACTTACGCCGTTGTAGGGGTAAAAAACAATGATTTTCGTTCCGGGGACGTTTTTAAACCCCTCAAGCGCCGCTTTCCCCGTGTCCCCGGAAGTGGCCACCAGGATGACCATTTCCCGCTGAACACCCATCTTTTCTACGGCGAGGGATAGGAAATGAGGCAAGATCTGCAGGGCGATATCCTTAAAGGCGGCTGTTGGGCCATGCCACAGCTCCAGGAAATATGTTTGTGCGTTTAACCTGTAGAGCGGAGCCACCTGCGGATGATCAAAATTATCATCCCTGTAAGCCCGGGCAACGCATCCTTTGATTTCCTCTTCCGTAAAATCGTCTAAAAATAAGGAAATAATCCTCCGGGCGGTTTCCCGGTAGGAGCTTCCCCGCATGGCAACTATCTCTTCTGCGGAGAGCGCCGGTGTCTCTGCGGGCACGAACAGCCCTCCTGCCGGAACCATCCCCAGTTTGATGGCTTCTGAAGCCGGCACTTTTCTGAAGTTTCCCCTGGTACTGATATACATCCTCTCCCCGCCCCCTTACATTTAATACGTTTAGTTTAACAATTTAACCCTGCCAGATATCCCGTGGAAAAGGCAATTTGCAGGTTAAAGCCTCCGGTGTAGGCATTTACATCGATAATCTCCCCGGCGAAAAAAAGACCTTTAATAATTCTGGACTGCATAGTACGGGGATCAATTTCGGCGGTTGATACCCCCCCTGCAGTAACGATCGCTTCTTCCAAAGGCCTGAAGCCCTTTATTTTCAGGGTAAGTTTTTTGAGAAGTTCGGATAATTTTTTTCTTTCAGCTTTAGAAACCTGATTTACAGTTTTTTCCGGAGGAATCTTGGACAGCTTTACGATGACAGGAATTAGCTTTCTGGGCAGCAGGTCATCTAACGCATTGGCGAAATATCTGTTGGCATATTTACTGAAGTCCCTCTGTATGCGCCGGTCAAGCTGCTCTTCGGCAAGTGCTGGCTTTAAGTCTATCAGCAGCCTGTACTGATGTTCTTCAATATTTTCCAGAAATGAACTCGCAGATAGAATTACGGGGCCGGAAACCCCAAAATGAGTAAAAAGCATCTCGCCGAAGTCACTGTAAATTTTTCTTTTGTTTTCATCAACAATTGTCACCGCAACGTTTTTCAGCGATAAGCCCTGCGCCTCTTTAACCCATCGCTCCTCCGCTTCAAGGGGGACCAGCGCCGGTTTCAAAGGTATTACCGTATGCCCCCACTCCCTTGCGAAACGGTATCCGTCCCCTGTGGAACCGGTTTGCGGATAAGACATCCCCCCGGTTGCCAGAATAACGCTCTCGCCCAAAAGGCTCCTCCCATCCCGCAGAACAACACTGAAGCCGCCTTCCCCCTTCAGCATTTCTATTTTATGTACTTCCCCCTGAAGAACGGCGACACTATTCTGCCGCAGGTATTTT
>CAZQXY010000069.1:0-8959 GCA_964597455.1 uncultured Desulfovibrionaceae bacterium | reverse complement strand
GTCTGATCCTCGTGCAAATATTTTAAAGGAATTCGTAGAGTCTCTTTCCAAAGAGAAGAACCGCGCCGAGGAGTTCCAGCTCTACTCATTGGTTGAAAGATTGGGACCTGAAATTATCAGAAAAAGACGTCGCATTTATAAAGGAGTCAGTGCAAATGTTGATTTTTACAGCGGCCTTGTATACAACTTGCTGGATTTACCTCTGCAATTATACACACCCCTGTTTGCCATTGCACGTATTGCCGGGTGGTCAGCCCATCGTATGGAGGGAATTATAAATGATGGCAGGATTATCCGGCCAGCCTATAAAGCAATTTCAGCGTATCGAGATTATATCCCGCTAGAAAATCGTTAGGGGAGAGGAATCCTATGGTAATTATGTTAAAATCACCCCTTTTTAATCAGGGTATTTTTCAAGAAATGGCTCTGGCAGCCGAAAATAATAGCAATATTGATCCGCAGCTGCATGAAAGATTTAATACCAAGCGGGGATTAAGGAACAGTGATGGTACAGGAGTGCTGGTTGGCCTGACAGCGATTGGGGATGTCTATTCCTATATAATGGATGAACAAGAAAAAATCCCTGTGGAAGGCCGTTTGTACTATCGCGGAATTGAAATCAATGACCTGGTAAAAGGATTCCAAAAAGAGAAACGGCATGGTTTTGACGAAGTATGCTATTTACTATTATTTGGCCAATTGCCGACTGATGAACAGTTAAATTATTTTAAGCAAATGGTTTATGAAAGCAGGTTGCTCCCGGAAAGTTTTACAGAAGATATGATTTTAAAAGCTCCCAGCAGGGATATTATGAATCAACTGGCCAGGAGTGTCCTGACCTGTTATTCGTATGATGACAATGCAGACGATACAAGCGTTTCTAATGTCCTCCGGCAATCAATAGAACTTATTGCCCGCATGCCAACATTAGCTGCCTATGGTTTCCAGGCAAAAGAATATTTTTTTAATAATCACAGCCTTTATATCCATAAACCCAGGCAAGATTTATCCCCTTCCGAAAATTTTTTGCACATGATCCGGCCTGATAACCAGTACAGTGAACTGGAAGCTGATATTTTAGACCTGAATCTAATTTTACATGCAGAGCATGGGGGAGGAAATAACTCCGCATTTACAACCCATGTTGTTTCCTCAACAAATACCGATACTTATTCAACAATTGCTGCCGCAATAGGCGCTCTCAAGGGTTCCAAGCATGGTGGGGCTAATATAAAGGTCATGGGGATGATGAATGATATCAAAGAAAATGTTAAAAACTGGGATAGCGAGCGAGAGATTGAGGACTATCTGGTCAAAATACTCAGGAAAGAGGTCTTTGATAGAAAAGGGTTATTATATGGTATAGGTCATGCGGTTTATACTCTTTCTGATCCAAGGGAGTTGTTACTCAAGGAAAAGGCCGGCGAACTTTCCCGGGAAAAAAATATGCAGGAGGAATACGGGTTATACAATCTTGTCGAAAAGTTGGCTCCTCAGGTGCTGGCCGGAGTAAAGAATATTACCCAGCCTATCGCTATCAACGTCGATTTTTATTCAGGGTTTGTGTACAAAATGTTAAATATCCCCTCTGATCTCTATACACCTATTTTTGCCATGGCCAGGATCGCGGGGTGGTCAGCTCATAGAATAGAAGAAATTGTAAGCGGTGGCAAAGTGATTCGTCCTGCTTATAAGAGCGTTCGCAAAAGAAGGAGCTATATACCCTTAAAAGAGCGCCAGTTTGATAGTTAGATAATAGAGGTATTAGTAGTTAGATAATAAAGGTATTAATAGAAGTGGTTTTTTGCTATGTCATAAAAGGTGGGGCAGCTGTTGCTGCCCCACCTGGCGTAATGTTGGGAGAACTGTTTTCAGTTCATTATTAATTCATTTTCAGTTCATTTAGCGAAAAAATACGTGGTTACCGATTACTGTTGATACTGTTTGCTGACGCACCCACTGATTGCTAGTCTTTTTCGGGTTGTAAAAACCCAGCGCATTGTAAGAAGGATCACTTCCGCTCAGCGCGTCGTAGACTGCTTGATAAGCCGTTTGATTAGCCGGCAGGTTAATTCTCCCATCCAGAACGGGGCTATACTGGTAGTGGCCGTTAGTTACCTGGTAAATAACCCCTGTAAGGGTATTTGGATATTGCGGACTTGCCACCCTGTTTAATACTGAGGCTGCTACGGCTACCTGTCCGAGATAAGATTCCCCTGAGGCTTCGGAGTAAACCAGGCGCGCCAGGAGATCGATTTCCCCCTGTGAATAGGATGAGTAGTTGCGCCCCGCCCTTGAGGCTAATGCTTCTGCGGAAGCGTTACTGGCAGGAACATTACCGGCAGGAATATTAATATTTTGCCCTGGATAGATTAAATTTCCACTTATTCCGGGGTTTGCTGAAACCAGTGCTTGCAGGTTTACGCCATACAACTGAGAGATAAGCCAGAGACTATCCCCGGCCTTTACATTATGTATTTTTGCTGCTGGTACTGCCAGTACCTGTCCTGGATAGATTGTCGATGGATTGGAAATGCCGTTCATTCCGGCCAGCTCATCTACCGTGGTGCCGTATCTCTGTGCTATTACCCAGAGTGTATCATTTGGTGCGACCCGGTAGGTGCTGTTTGCCAGGGCGGCCTGTCCCCAGCCGAACAAGGCGATGCCAAAAATTACCATGGCAATTACTATTTTGCCCAGGTTTCTTTCTTTTTCTTTGCCTATCGTCATTTGAAAACCTCCTTTTATTCCTGTTATTCCTGGATTATGCAGACCTCTATGCAAACCCCCATTTTCAGGAATATATTATGTTAACTATATTATAACCAAAAAATGAGCAAGGCAAACCTGTTAGCAGGTGCTCTGCTCTAATAATTTAAGGAAGCATAATATTATGTTAACTTATCTTAGTACTTTTTTAATAATTCGCCGCTATGGTAAATTGTGGGCGTCAAATCTTTAAAATAATGAGCGAATAAAGGGGAAAAGGTGGCGGCTAATAAAATAAAGAACGATGATTAAGCCCAGTATCCAGGCACCGTACCTGATAGCGGCATAACTTACTACTTTTGTTTCATCTTGTTTTTCCGTCATGAAGACCACACCTCATTTTTATTTATTTTTCGCAAAAAATGAGGGCTCAGCTACTAACATTAAGCTATTTTTTCAGTCCGCTGTCCCTCATATTTTTTTTATTGTTTTGTATTGCCGGGCATTTATTAGTATTGGTCACTTATAGTATCGGGTTCCCGGCTAACTCTTCCTGGGTGAAAAAGACTGGTCAGATTCACTACAAAAAGACTGCTTTTTATTTTTCTGTTCTTTCAAGCTGCTTTCAAGGTCCAAATCAGAGCTTGTTTCCATTTGAACATTTTGTAAGCCTTTTTTAGAGAAATTAGGCTTCTGTTTTCTACTTTTATTATACTTTTTTGCCAATGTCGATCCCTCCTTTCTATAATATATCTTTGCCGAAAAAAACCTTTCTATCCCCTTTGTGATGCATAAGGTTACGCAAAGCAGCGTATCTTTTTAATTAAGAAAAGATCGTCTAAAAATCTCAGGCAGGGTGTTAAAAATGTCTCCATTTCTGATCGGCATTGTTTTTTTGCGTATTTTATCGGGTAGTATTGAAATTATCGCCGCGTTCCTGATCTACAGGTTTAACAATCTGGAACATGCTTTAAAAATTAATACAGTGCTCGCCTCAGTTGGGCCTTTTATTTTCATGGCTGCTATGTTCCTGGGTTTAACGGGGATGACACAAAAGATGAGCTATAATAAAATGATTATTATCTACCTTGGTGTTGCTTTGATATTCTGGGGGTTGCGGTCTTGATTGGAGTTTGACTGTTAATATCTTCTTATAAGAAAGGGCATTATATAAATGCCCTTTTTCGATTACAGAAGGAAACTGCGGGCAGTTCAGGATGCTGTATTTCAGGAGGCAAAGACATGCAAAACAAGGTAAGAATACATTATGATAATAAACGTGATTTCCGCGATCCAAGGCTGTGGTTATGGGTAAGCGACGGGGCTACCCTGGAAAAGGAAGTTGCTCCTGCCGGCAGGGATAAGTTCGGTTTGTATTATGATGCAAAGAGTAACCGCAGCAGGTTTAACTTTAAATTTAAAGATGAGCGCGAAGGTGGGCGCGTGAAAAAAGTTATCTGGGAGGAAGAATCCCTTGACAGGTACTATGAAGCCTGTCTGGGTGAAGAGATCTGGGCCATGTCCGACAGGCATAACATTTACAATGTGCAGCCCGCAAAGCCGCGTGGCAATGTGAAGGATTACTATGCCGCGATAGAAAAACTGATCCCGCAGGAAAATTTTTATCTGCCTGATACTGATGTTTCCGGACTTGGAGTACCCTCTATGTTGGGCGCAAATATTCTTACTGACGGCTCTATCCTCTTTGGCTTTTTTCATCCCCGGGCAGCCCGTGTTTACCTGGTGGGGAATTTTAATGACTGGCAGTGTCCGGGTCATCCCTCTCCCCAAAAGGAGAGGTTTATTGAGATGGAGCTGTACCGCGGTTTTTATTATAAACCCAATCTTTGGCTGGCCAGGATTAAGCCTGAAGAAGCTATGAAACAGATGAAACAGATAGAGTATAAGTTCTTCATTCAAGGCGGGGCAGGTGAAAATGAGCGTTATGCAAGTGATCCTTATACCAGGGTCTTCAGCGACGACTTCAAGTATCGCAACTCAGTAGTGGTCGATCCCACCGGTTTTAGATGGAGCGACCAGGACTGGAAAACTCCCCCAATCAATGACCTGATCCTCTACGAATTGAATGTCTACGGCTTTACCGACAACGATCCGGTGGTACCCGAAGAACACCAGGGAACATTCCGGGGGGTGATCCAGAGGATAAAGGAGGGTTATTTTAATGAACTCGGCATTACGGTCATTGCCCTTATGCCGACCTCGGAAGTGCCCCAGAAGCGTGGGCTGGGGTACGAACCCTGTACTTTTATGGCGGTGGAGAAGGATTTCGGCACTCCCGATGATTTTCGGGAAATGATTAACGAGGCCCATAATCACGGGCTTGCGGTAATCATCGACCAGGTATTCAACCATACTTCCAACGATTTTAACCCGCTCTGGATGCTGATTGATGACGGCTCCGGAGACGGCGGCTTTTACTTTGAAGGCGAGACGATGTGGGGCAACAAGGTGGCGACAGGCAAAGATGAAGTGGATAATATGCTCATCGATTCCTGCAAGCTGTTTATTAAAGAATACCATATCGACGGTTTTCGTTTCGATGCCACCCACAGCTATTTTCTTAATCATAAACTGCTGCACCGGCTTGCCCATGAAATTAGAGATAAAGGCTTTAAGTCCGATGCTATTATCATCGCAGAGAATTTACCCAACGAAGAGGATCTGAATCTGGATGGTTATAACGGCTACGCCCAGTGGTCGGATATCTTCCATGATAAGATCAAGGCTTTATTAAGGGAAGGGGAATTTGAAGGGATAGACAACAGCCCCAACGATCTGGGCGATATGTTTTATTTCAGCAAAAAAAGTTTTGCCGCCCATACGAATAATGTCATCAATTATTGTGAGAGCCACGATGAGAACAGTGTGCAGTATGAGGTGGCGACGGGAGACGAGGAGTATCTGCGGCAGGCAGATATTAAAAATAGAAAAGCGAGGCTGGGGATGATGTCCACCCTAGTCGCTCTGGGACAGCCGATGATCTATATGGGGCAGGAGTATGGCATTGAAAGGGAAAGAAATCGTATTGATATAAACTGGGCAAAATACCCCCAGACGCACAGTTTTTATGAATGGACAAAGAGGCTGATCAAGCTTAGAAGACACAGCAGAAGCCTGAAACTTAGCGGATACAACCCTGCCGAGGAAGGAAAATTCGAATGGATTCTGGGACCCTGGATGGATGAGCAAAGAGGGGGAGGAAAAAGGGTTATCGGGTGGCGCGCTGCCGACACCGACGCCGACGGCTCCGGTGAGAGGATGCTGGTAATGTTAAATTTTGAAGGCTGCGCTTTAAATGTAGACGTCCATTTTGGTCTTTCGGGTAAATGGGAAAAACTGGCGGATATTGATAATGCTCAAGACGGGAATCTGGAAGGCTTGATTGCCGGTACGAATAATCAGTCAGAGGCCGTTGTGCATGACTTTATCCTCCCGCCTTACAGCGGGTTTATTTACAAATATGCCGATACCCTGCGGGAAGCGGTCTTCGTGTAGATAGATCAGCTTTTAGATAGATCAGCTTTCTTCGAAGATGATGATGTTGCCCTTATATAAGGTCGAACTATCCCCCTCGATTTTTCCACCGTATTGGATCCATTCAGAATTAAAAATTTGGCGGCCTTTGGCGGCTTCGAGGGGGAACTCCTCTTCGCCCAGGTTTATAAGGGCTGTCAGCCTTTTATCGTTATGCCACCTTTTGATCTCCACTATTTTTTGCTTGTTGTTTACCCTGGCTTCGGTGTTTTCCTTCTGGAGATGGATCAGGGCGGGGTGATTTTTTCTCAGGTTGATCAGGTCACGGTAAAAATTAAAAATCCACTGGTTTTCACTGTTCCAGTTTTCCCTGGGGGTTAGTTTGGAGTTAAAAAAAGATCCTTCATCCTGCGGATTGGGGATAGTGTCCCAGTTAAAGTCTTTAAATTCTTTACGACGTCCCTCTGCAACAGCTGATTGCAGTTCGCTATCTTCATAATCGGTAAAAAACAGAAACGGGTTTTTTTCTGCATATTCCTCGCCCATGAAAAGTAAAGGTATATAGGGAGACAAAAAAATCAAACCCGCCGCTGCTTTTAAAAAATGAAAATCAACCAGCACGGAAATCCTTCCGCCATAAGCCCTGTTGCCCACCTGATCGTGGTTTTGCAGGGAAATCACGAACTGATAACCTGGGTTACGGGAGGCATCGGTGCCGCGGTCTTTCTGCCAGAATTGAGAAAATTCCCCGGTATAGAGGTAATTCTTAAAAGCTTTTTCCAGCCCATCAAGGCAGCCGTAATCCTGGTAATATCCCCCTTTTTCTCCTGTTAAAACGCTGTGGATGATATGATGGAAATCATCCATCCACTGGGCATCAATGCCATAACCTCCTCTTTCCGGCGGATTAATTATTTTAACATCGTTTTCGTCAGTTTCTGCGATCAGAAAGATTTTGCGTCCGGTTTTTTGGCTCACTTCTTTTGCTGTTGGGCTCATTTCCTGCAAAATATGGTTGCTGCTTTCATCCATAATCGCGTGAATTGCATCCAACCTCAGACAATCGATATGGTATTCTTCCAGCCAATAACGAATATTATCCAGCACCATGGCGCGGGTATATTCACTAAAGCTGTCATCATAATTAACGGCCGCGCCCCAGGCCGTCTTGTGTTTTTCCGTAAAGTAGGGTCCGTATACAGGCAGGTAATTCCCTTCCGGTCCCAAATGATTATAGACGACATCCAGAATGACGCCGATCCCTTTTTGGTGGCAGGTATCGATCAAATACTTTAAATCATCCGGGGTGCCATAATTTTTATTGACACTGAAAAAATTTGCCCCATCGTATCCCCAGTTCCACCTTCCCGGGGTCTGAGTAACGGGCATTAATTCGACGGTATTAATCCCCAGCTCAAGCAGGTAGTCGAGGCTCTCAACCGTTTTTTTAAAAGTTCCTTCGGGGGAAAAAGTACCGGGATGCAGTTCATAGATAATGAACTTCTCCAAATCCCTGCCCTTCCATTGTTCATCATTCCAGGAGTAGCTCATGTGGTCGATAACCTGGGAAAACCCGTGTACACCCTGCGGCTGGTAATTGGAATAAGGGTCCGGATAGTCACCTTCATTTTCCAGGCAGAACTTATAGAGCAGGTCCAGCCCCAGACCTTCAACAACTGCCCTATAGATATGGGGTTCCTCCTGCTCCATGGGGATAGTTTTCTCCCCGTCCTTCGTCCGAAGCAAAAGGCTGACGTTTTCTTTCTGATAAGCAAAGACTCTGAATTCGATCCTGGCTTTTTCGCGATCGATAATCTTAAATCCCATTTTTTCCATGGTAATAATATAACCATTAAGGGATAAATTATGATCAGCAATAAGTTCTTATTAAAGGAGGAAGAACCCCTTGCAGCTGGTTACAGTAAGGAAAAATAGTTTCAACGATTATCTGCAATTTATTGATCAGAAGACAGAGATTGAACTCAGGTATCTCGTCGAGAGATTAAAAAGTAAGCGTATCGCCATGATTAACGCCACATCCTATGGGGGTGGGGTAGCTGAAAAACTGCATTCGCTCATTCCTCTCATGAAGGATATAGGGTTGAATGTTGACTGGTGGACAATTTTGGGCCATGAGGAATTTTATAAAATCACAAAAACCTTTCATAACAGGTTGCAGGGGCAGGAAGGGGAGTTGCTCCCCGCTGATATCGATATTTATCTGAAATACAACAAGATGAACGCCTCTTATATGCGCGACTGGAAATATGATTTTATTGTTGTTCACGATCCCCAGCCGGCAGCGTTGATAAAATACCGGGGGAAAAGGGAAGGGGAAAAATGGATCTGGCGCTGTCATATTGATACCTCAACTCCCAACCCCGGGTACTGGGATTTTCTTTGCCAGTATTTACTGAACTATGATACCTGGATTTTTACCATGAAAGACTTCGTTAAAGAGGACTCCGATTTCAAAAATATTGCTTATATTACTCCATCCATCGACCCCCTCAGCCCTAAAAATATTCCTCTGGAAATAGAAGATGCCAGGGAAGTTATGAACAGATTCGGTGTTGATGTGCAAAGACCGCTCATCCTTCAGGTTTCAAGGTTTGACCCCTGGAAAGATCCACTCGGGGTAATTGATGTTTACAAAATAGTTAAGAAAGAACTGCCCAGCGTCCAACTGGCACTGATCGGTTCCATGGCCGGTGATGATCCGGAAGGTTGGGACTATCTGTATAGAACACTGCGC
>CAZQXY010000068.1:0-8990 GCA_964597455.1 uncultured Desulfovibrionaceae bacterium | reverse complement strand
CTATAGAGTATTCCTATTTTCAGAAAGAGCTGCAGTTGATATAATAAAGTGACAGGAATCAGAGTGAATTGGGAGTACTATATTCAGGAACAGAAAATAATTTTTTTGAGGTGTATTGTGACGAAGAAATGTTATTTTTCTTTTCCGACGACACATCAAGCCATCAAGGCTGAAAGAGCACTGGCCCAAAAAAGCTATCAATATAAGATGGTTCCGGTACCCCGGAGTATAAGTTCCAGTTGTGGTATAGCGCTTTGTTGCCATCCCGGGGATGCCCGGATAATTAGAGATTATTTGGAAGGATGTTCTATTAATATCGAAGGGTTTTTTGAACTGGAGGAAAAGATTTCTGCGAATCCATTATCTTCTTTACGCAAAAGGAGAGATTGAAAGGAATGGAAGAGAAGATCGTTTATTTTGACAATGCTGCTACATCCTGGCCGAAACCGGATGCAGTTTACAGGGCGGCTGAGAATTACCTGCGCAACGGCGGTGCCAATCCAGGCCGGTCTGGTCATACGCGATCGGTCGATGCCGATCGCCTTGTATTTGAAGCCAGGGAAAGGGCGGCCTCCATCCTCGTTGCGGGTGAGCCCGAGGAGATTGTCTTTACCTTTAAT
The DNA here is from genome assembly GCA_964597455.1 of uncultured Desulfovibrionaceae bacterium. Taxonomy (GTDB): domain Bacteria; phylum Bacillota; class Dethiobacteria; order DTU022; family UBA8154; genus DUQX01. Next base: position 8,370 of record CAZQXY010000068.1, on the reverse strand, counting down.
GCCACTGACTCCCTTAATATGGCGATAAAAGGAGTTCTGGGGCTGGGAGACCATGTTATTTATACCTCCCTTGAACATAACTCTGTTCTCAGGCCCCTGACCTCCCTCAGGAAGAACGGTACAATTACCACCACCATGATTTCCTGTGACTCGTCAGGGAATATCGATCTTCAAGATATTGAAAAGGCTATTCTGCCCAGTACCAGGCTGATCATCTGTACTCATGCTTCCAATATCATCGGGACTGTTTTACCTGTAAAGGAGATCAGCAATTTGGCATGGAATAACGGCATTTTCTTTCTCCTGGATGCGGCGCAAACCGCCGGCTCCATCCCTATCAACCTTCAAGAGATAAAACCTCACCTGGCAGCTTTTACTGGCCATAAAGGTTTAATGGGCCCGCCGGGGGTAGGCTTGCTTTATGTTCGCAAGGGGGTAAGAATTAAACCCTGGCGCGAAGGGGGGACAGGTAGCAGATCAGAAGAAGAACAGCAGCCGGAGATGATGCCGGATTACCTGGAGGCCGGTACCATGAATACCCCTGGTATCGCCGGGTTTAACGAAGGGCTGAAGTATATTGAGAAAACAGGAATATCTGCCATTTCCGGACATGAATTTATTCTGGCAGGGAAGCTGCGCGAGGGCTTAAAGGAAATAAGGCGGGTTAAACTCTTTGAACCGGGAACAGAGCATCAGCCCGTAGCTGTCGTCTCATTCATTGTCGAGGGAATTGATAGCGGGGAGCTTGGCTACGTCCTGGAGCAGGCTTACGGGATATTATGCCGAACAGGGTTGCACTGCGCTCCCTGTGCTCACCGCACGATCGGATCTTTCCCCCAGGGAACTGTACGTTTCAGCCTGGGCTATTTCAACAGGGAAGAGGAAGTGGAGTATGCTCTTAAGGCAATCAGGGAGATCGTTTCCCGCTTTTAGATACCTGATTTTCACAGTCAAACCGTCTGTCGCAGGAAAGCGGCCCAATTAGGCCGCTTTAAAAAAATTACCTGCAAGAATCTTGTGCGTTTATCAGGGGCGGGATAACAATAAACTGCCCCGTGAAAATAAGATCAGGATCGGTAATCTGAGGATTGGCAGCAATCAATTCATCGAGATCGACCCCAAATTGTTGGGCAATACTGAATAAGGTATCCCCTGGCTGTACAATATAGACGGAACCTCCGGATGGGGGCGGGGGAAGTTCCTCTTCAACGGGTATAAGGATCACTTGCCCTGGGAATATCATGTTTGGGTCCTCAATTTCCGGATTAGCGTCGATAAGATCATTAAGGTTTACCCCGAATTGTTGTGCAATAAAGGAGAGGGTATCGCCAGGCTGAACAACATAATTAAAGCCTGGAGGAGGTATGGGTGGCGCAGCAGGCTCTGTGGGAATCGTTATAAACTGACCGGGAAATATAATGTTAGGGTCGGCAATTTGAGGATTGGCAGCAATCAATTCATCGAGATCGACCCCAAATTGTTGGGCAATGCTAAATAAGGTGTCCCCGGTTTGAATAATATAGGTGATTCCGGGAACGGCCGGCGGCAAATCCGGTAAAGGGATCCCGATGACCTGGCCGGGAAAAAGTACATCCGGGCCGATAATTTGTGGGTTGGAGTCTAAGATATCTTCAACAGTAACCCCGAAACGCATGGCAATAAGGAACAGCGTATCGCCGGGTTGAATAACGTATACCATTTTTCTTCACTTCTTTCTTATGGGTCTCTATTTATAGATTATTCATCTTAAAAAGAGTTAGTTACAATGTTACAATTTATAAATATCTATCATTAAAGCGAGGATAAAGGGGTGTGCTGATTTGGATTATAATAAAAAAATGAAAAAGTATATACATGAAAATGGTCTGGAAGCTAAGCACCTGGAATTTAGCGAATCCTGCCATACAGTTGAAGATGCCGTAAAAGCAGTCAATGGTTCGGTAAATGAGTTTGTAAAAAATATCTGCATGGCTGGCGAAAACGGCCAATTAATTATTGCCATAGTCAAAGGGGAGGACAGGGCCAGTACGTCAAGGGTCGGTAAAGCTTTAAACATACCACGCCCGCGTTTGGCAAATGCAGAAGAAATATTAAAAGGTACAGGATATCCAGCAGGGGGTGTTCCGTCTTTTGGATATGATGCCATCTTCCTGGTTGATCCCAGAATTACGGAATTAACATACGTATATACGGGTGGTGGCTCCCCCAATTCATTGATTAAAATTAGTGTTTTGGAACTATTAAAGGCTAATAAGGGGACGGTAGTACGCATTAGGAAGTAATACTTACCGTTCGGGGGGCAGGAAAAGTACCGGCTGACCGATAAGGGCAGCGCGGTAATTCACCAAACAATGCTTGATAAAATGCCCTTCATTTCCAGCAATAAAGCCGCATTCGCCGGCCCTGATAATACTCAATAACCGCATTAGTCTGCCTCGATCAAATCATGCTCGACAAGCTTTGCGCGTCCTTTGTTTTTGTAATATTTATTAACAATTTGGCAACAAAATTTTAAGATTTCGTTAAAGCTGTTTAATAATCTTTTATTATAATTACTTGAAAAGGAGGTAAGCAAATGGGTTCGACAGGTATTGTGCGAAAAATTGATAATCTTGGCCGGTTAGTAATCCCTAAGGAGGTCAGGAAGACTTTACGTATACGCGATGGCGATTCTTTGGAAATTTTTGTGGATAGCGATGGTGAGGTTATCCTTAAAAAATACTCCTCTATCAGTGAACTGGGTGATTTTGCTAAAGAATATGCCGATTCTTTATACGAAGCCCTTGGCCATATTACCTGTATTGCAGATCGGGATCAGATTATTGCCGTATCCGGCAGTCTTGAGAAAGAGTACCTTAATAAGCATATAGCTGCGTTGGTTGAAGAAGTAATGGATGAAAGAAGGGCAGTGTTGATTAATCAGCCTGAACAGCTCTCCTCTTGTATAATTATGGCGGAAGAGGAAGGAAAGTGCAGATACACAGCAGAAGTTATAGCCCCCATTATAGTTGAAGGTGATCCGATTGGAGCGGTAATTATAGCTTCTAAAAAACCAAATATTGGATTTGGCGATCTGGAGTTCAAGTCGTCTGTAACTGCTGCTTCCTTTTTGGCTAAACAGATGGAACAATGAAAGGATAACATAATTTAGCACAGTAATATTTGTATTGCTAAAGCTGAGGGAGAACCCGCTCTCAGCTTTTTTTATTTTCTTTCACTAATCTCAGGCGATCTCAGGCGTCAGATGGTATGTTTTGGTAGTTTGCCGGCGCCTATTATTATGGTAATATAGAACAAAGGTAGTAGGGGAGGAAAATTATGCCTTTTCTGGGGAAGGTTCTGGTAGTGGATGATGACCAAAACGTACTTGAACTGGTAAAGCTTTATGGCGAAAGGGAAGGCTTTGACGTCGTTGGGGTTAGTAACGGTGAACTGGTACTGCCTGCATTCGATCGCGAGAATCCCGATGTTGTAATACTGGATATTATGCTGCCGGGTGTGGATGGGCTCACTCTCTGTCGTAATTTAAGGGCGATCCGCATGATCCCCATCATCATGCTTACGGCCAAAGGAGAAGAAGCGGACCGCGTTCTGGGTTTAGAAATGGGGGCAGATGATTATGTTTCCAAACCTTTCAGCCCCAGGGAGTTAATAGCCAGAATCAAGGCGGTGCTGCGTCGTACCCAGCCGCTTGATATGGCAACGAACTGGAAATTAAAATACCCGGGGCTGGAAATCCAGGCCGATACCAGAAGAGTTCTGGTTGATGGTGAGGAAACAGAGGTTACCCCCAGGGAATTTGATTTGCTCTATTATCTGGCACAGAATCCCCGGAAGGTTTTTTCCAGGGATAAACTTTTGACCGCAGTCTGGGGGTATGATTACTTCGGTGATCAGCGTACAGTAGATGTTCACATTCGCAGGCTGAGGACGAAGCTTACGCCCTTGCCCCATGAATATCTGACAACTGTCTGGGGTGTAGGTTACCAGTTTACACCTCCTGTAAAAGGAGGAGGCACTACTTCGTGAATATTAATTTCCGGCAGGGCAGGGAAAAACTTCAGTTGGCTATCCGCACTGTACAGGGCTTCTTGCTTACGATCAGCCGCTTGTTGCAGGAACAATTCAATAAGAATATTTATACCAGGATATTGTTTACAAATGTGACAGCTTTTGTCGTCGGGCTCATCGCACTGATGATGTTTTCCAGTTTTGTGGTGAGGCAGGTTACCTATGATCATGCCCAGGAAGAGCTTTTGCGCAAGGCTAAACGGGTAAACTATGCTTTGTCACAGGAAAGCGGCATTTTGGATATCCCGGCTGCCGGGGAGGCCGAGGACCAGAAGCAGAGCAGACAAAATTTGCTGAAGTTTCTTTCTGATATCTTTGACGCCAGAATAACGATCTTTAATATTGAAGGAAACATAATGAGCACCTCAGCGGAGCAGGAATTAGTTCCCGGAAGCAAGGTTGAGGAAAAATATCTGGAGATATTCAACAGGGGTGAAACTAAAATTACTCGAACAGTTGATCGGGAAACAGGCCAGCTCACCTTTATAGCAGTTGTTCCAATGGGTAGTAACGAAGAGATCATGGAAAACGCTATACTGCTGGAGACTAAACCATCCAACCTTGACCTTTCTTTAAACAAAATGCGTTTGTATCAGGTTATCGGAGGAATGGTTATCCTGGTGATTCTAATTATTGTTTCAGTTTACCTGGCCATGCATATCTCCAGACCTATTTCTACTTTGGCAACTACCGTGGCGGAGATCAGCAGGGGCAGTGATGCTTTGAGCTTTGGAGATCAGCCCTTTGATGAGATAAATTCGCTTGCCGTACAACTCAATAAAATGGCGCTGAGATTGCAAAAAATACAGGCCGAAAGTAGCAGGATGGAAGAGGATCGATCACAGCTCTTTGCGGAGATATCACATGAGTTACGTACTCCGCTGACAGCTGTTCAAGGTTTTGTTGAAGCGATTCGTGACGGTATGGTGCAGGATAAGGCTTTGCTGGAGAGGTATTTAGATACTATTTATACTCAGACGGTTCATATAAGCAGGCTCGTAGACGACATACTGTCATTAAGCCGCCTGGAGAGCGGTAGTATCACTGTGGAAAAACTGCCGGTGGACTTAGCTGTTCTTGCCCAGGGGGTAGTTACTTCCCTGGAGGCTGTTGCCAATAACAAGAAAACTTCGCTCCTGTTGGAGAAGAGAACAGAAACTGCCATCGTGATTGGGGATGTTGACCGCATGGAACAGATTATCAGGAATTTGCTTAAAAACGCCATTAGAGCTACGGAAAATGGCATCATCAGAATTGGCGTGGAGACCCGGCAGGACGAAGTATTGCTTACAATTGAAGATACCGGCGTTGGTATTTCGCCCGATGACCTGCCGCATATCTGGGACAGGTTCTATCAGACAAAAAACCAGCGGGGCAACCAGGAAAGGGGTACTGGCCTGGGACTGGTAATTGCCAAAAAGCTGGTCCAGTTACAGGGCGGCAGAATAAGTGTTACAAGCCAGCTGGGGAAGGGAACAACTTTTAGTATCAGTTTTCCATCCTACACCCAGTAATATCAGCAGTTGATTATCACGAGTCATGGAGGGATTATTCATATTAATGCGTGTTAAATCGACCGCCTAACTCCCTCCAATCAAATTTCTTTTTCATGACTTGTGTTATTCGTTTTTACTCCCCTGTCAAATAATCCAGGCATTTTATATGATAGCACTTTGATAGCAAGGTGTAAATTTAGTCTGTCTTCTTCCAGCTGAAAGTCAAATTCGGAGATATCCTTAATACGCTCCAAACGATAACGTAAAGTATTAGGATGAACATAGAGTTCATTTGCTGTTGCCTGAAGATGGCAATTGTTATATAAATACCTTTGGAGAGTGGGTAGGTATGTTGTTCCTTTTTCAAAATCAGATTTAATTAGCGGTTGCAAAATATACTTGGCAAACTCTTCAGAAGATTCACCAAACTTTTTGTTTAACAATAATTGATAAAAGCCAAGTTCTTTGTAGGACATGCACTTTCCGTATTTCTTTGTATTCCTTAAAAAGTTAAATACATCATCTGCTTCTTGATAGGAACGTTTAATGTTTTTGATCTCATCAACTACGCTTCCAATAGCAATTGTTATATCTGAGTTAAAATATTCATTAGTCGCGTCTTTTAAAAGGGAACTAAGCCTCTCAACAGTTAAATCAAATAAATTTATTTTTTTGCATTTTATTAATAAGACAACTTTGCTACCTTGCAATATTGTAATACCTTCAAAATTATTATTTTGGATAGTATCATTTACCAGTCTTATAAATCCGCGTTTAAGATGGTATTTAGAATGCTCATGGGTTTTTAGATTTTCAAACATTAAAGGGAAAACATCAGGTTCTATTATCGATATAAAATGGTGAGCTGTTAAATCATGTCCTATATATGTTGCCTTACGCTTTATTTCTTCTTCATTAAAACTGTCTTCATCTAATAGCATTTCCAAAAAATCTTTTCTTATATTTTGCTCAATCTCAAAATTTTCTTTTTGCTTCATTAGTTCAATGGCGTAAAGATAACCAGCATTCTCTATAATAAGTTTTTCATATTGGTTTATACTATTTTTTGCAAATATAATAATAAAACCTAGAGAAACTCTATCAAGTCTTACTGCAGAAATAATTACAGACTCGTCTATTCCATTTTTATTATGATATTTAAAGTACTTTTGACTTATAGGAATTACGGAATATTTCCTGATATTTTCTTTTTTTTGTAAAAAATCATCTAATTCTTCCAAAAATCCAGTTTCCACTTTGTCCACGTTGTATGTATATCTTTTCCAATCTAAACGATCAAAAAATACAATGGGCTTATTTAAGTATTTTCCTAATTGCGTTGTAATGCCATTTAATCCCGTCCCTTCCAATAATTTTACTGTTAAATTCTGGGTAAAGTTTAAAACAGTCTCAAGTTGTTCGCACTTTATTTTAGCTTTCTGCAGCAATTTATTTATTTGAACTTCCTGGATACTGCTCTGGGCTAACAAACGAGTGTTTTGAATGACTATCGCTATTTGTGCTACAAACAAGTTGATTAAGTTAACATCATCTTGAGTAAATCCCCCAGGTTTATTTTGAACATGCAAAACCCCAAAATAATTTTCCCCTACTGCCACAGGTATTGTAACTACATTTTTTGTACTAAAGATATTAGTTAAATTTTTTTTAATTATAGGGTCGCGTTCTATATCATTGGAAAAGTATGGTTTTCTATTTTGAAAAACATTTACAGCGTTACCACCTTCTAACAAAGAAACCTGGTATTTAGAAATCAGTTCTTTGTCATTTATTCCAAACGCAGGTTTTTGTAATATTAGCTTATTATTCTTCTCGTCGAAAAGCAAAAAGCCTGCTCCTTCTGCTCCAATTAACTTTTTTACTGCATAATTGATCTCTATTAATATTTTTTCTATATCCATAGTATCAATCATAGTTTGACTCATTTTGCTTAATAGCCCAATGCTCTCTGTCAAAAAAATGTTCTTTTCAAATTCGGAACATCTTAACATTATTTCCCTCCTCTCCAATTTAATAATTTGACATGTTAATTATACTTTATATAGTATATCATATGTTGTAGTAGAAGAATAGTATTATTAATTTATCTTTGGAGATTAATTAGAAAACCAAATACCATTCTTTTTGGAGGTATACAACAAATCTATTAATTAATTTTGTTGTTAATATATATTGTTTTATATAGATAATATAATATATTATAATATTTGGGAGACTAAAAAATAGCGGGAGGAAAAAATGAAATTAACAAAAATAACACATGTACTTGGAAAGTTAATTGATGATCGGGCTAAAAAAAATAGAGATAAAACTTTTCTTTTCTTTAAAGATTTAAAAGTAAGCTATGACGAGATCAGGCGTTACTCCAACAGGTGTGCCAATGCATTTCAGGACCTGGGGGTGGCTAAGGATGATAAGGTAAGTATTATGCTTCCTAATTGTCCGGAGTTTTTGTATATCTGGTTCGGCCTGGCGAAGTGCGGTGCAGTGGAAGTTCCCGTAAATACGGCTTATAAGGGTGAGTACCTGCGGCATATAATTGATCAATCAGATTCAAAAATTGCAATAATTGCCGCGGAATATCTCGATCGTATTGAATTAATAGAGGAAAACTTGGAAAAGGTTAAGAAAGTAGTAATTGTGGGCGATGTACAAAACCGGGATATTAAACTTAAAATACCGTCAATGAGTTTCAATGATTTTTTCAACAACAGCGAGGAACCGGTCGACATAGAAGTATATCCGTGGGATCCGTTAAGTATTATTTATACTTCGGGGACAA
>CAZQXY010000067.1:0-9129 GCA_964597455.1 uncultured Desulfovibrionaceae bacterium | reverse complement strand
CTGCATATTCCCCGCCCGGCAGGGGGAACGGCCGTAACTACCAAACAGGCGGAAACGATAGCCGAAAGAATAGGTTACCCCGCCCTGGTTCGACCCTCCTATGTGCTGGGCGGCCGGGCGATGGAGATCGTCTATAATATCAAAGACCTGCGGGCGTACATGTCCACAGCGGTAAAAGTATCTCCCAACCACCCCGTGCTGATTGACAAGTACCTCAAAGGTGTGGAACTGGAAGTAGACGCTGTCTCCGACGGGCACGATTGCCTTATCCCCGGAATCATGGAGCATATTGAAAAAGCCGGCATCCACTCCGGGGACAGCATAGCCGTCTACCCCCCGGTAAATCTTTCTCCAGAAATTCAGCAGAAGGTGGTCTCTTATACTACACAGCTGGCCCTGGCGTTAAAAATCAAGGGCAGCCTCAATATTCAATATGTCTATCATGAAAATGAGCTTTATGTCCTGGAAGTAAACCCGCGCTCCAGCCGGACAGTCCCTTTTTTGAGCAAGGTAACGGGTATCTCCATGATCAACCTGGCCACAAAAATTGCCCTTGGAAAAACGCTGCGGGATTTAGGCTATGAAGGCGGCCTGGCAAACCCGCAGGATTTTATCAGCATAAAAGCGCCCGTTTTTTCCTTCTCCAAGCTCTTCCTTCTGGAAACTTCACTGGGACCGGAGATGAAATCTACCGGTGAGGTCATGGGTATTAACAGGTATCTCCCCAAGGCGCTTTACAAGGCCCTGCTCTCCTCGGGATTTAGCCTTTCACCGGAAGGCAGAGGTAATATTCTGGTCACAATAGCCGATAAAGATAAAAAAGAAGCGCTCCCCTTAATCCAAAGACTTTCGGCAATGGGCTTTAAAATCTTTGCCACCAGGGGAACGGCCCTCTTTTTAAAGGAAGCCGGCTTAGAAGTTGATACTGTCAATAAGATCCGCGAAGGGTCGCCGCATGTGGTCGATGTCATCCAGTCCGGTAAAATCAACCTGGTGATCAATACTTTGACCAGGGGGAAAATGCCCAATACAGACGGCTTCCGCATCCGCAGGTCAGCGGTCGAACATAATATTCCCTGTTTCACATCACTGGATACTGCCCAGGCTGCGGGGAAAATAATCGAGGAACTAAAACTTGGCGAAGATCCGGGTGTCCTTTCCCTGCAGGAATATCTTCATCTGTAAAAATGCTATACTTTGAAAAAAGGCAAGAGCAAGAACCGTCCCTAAGTAGAGGAAGCGCTTTTGCATAGGGTATCCCAGCGTTTTTCCACTCTTCCCTGGAGCAGATCAATTTTACTTTCATCCAGGGTGGAAAAACGCCGCTGCCCTTGCAAGTATTCCCTCACCGGCATATATTCCTGCGGTATGTAATTTATTTGATACTTCTCCCCATTTTCTACCTCGTAGAGGGGAAAAAAGCGGGTCAGAACAGCCAGGCGGGACAGTTCAACAGTTTTTTCAACAGGGCTGCCCCAGCCGGGCGGGCAGGGGGTCAAAACATGCAGAAAACGGAAACCCCTGATCGCCAGAAGCCGCCTTGTTTTTTCAATTAAATCCCCGGGGAAGGCAACCGTGGCCGTAGCAGCATAAGGTATTTCATGTGCCGCCAGAATTCTCATAATGTCTTTTTTAGGATCATTTTTTACCCTGGGAGCAGGCGTCGTTGTGGAAAGTGAACCGTAAGGGCTGGCGGAACTCTTCTGCGTTCCCGTGTTCATGTAGGCCTCGTTGTCGTAACAAACGAAAATAATATTCTCATTGCGCTCCGCAGCACCGGAGAGACCCTGCAGGCCAATGTCAAAGGTCCCCCCATCGCCTGCGAGGACTACTACCTGTGTATCGTTGTCGTCTACGGCCTCCAGGCCTTTCTTGATCCCGCTTCCCACTGCGGCAGCGGCAGGGAAAGGGCAGTGCATGACCACAGTTTCCAGGCTGCGCAGGGGGGCAACTCCGGATATAATACTCCAGCAGCAGGCCGGAATGGTAATCACAGCTTTGGAGCGCAATACTTTCATCATATGGCGCACCGCCAAGGCGGGACCGCATCCCGCACAGGCATTATGACCGCTTAACATATATTCTCCCCGGGGAATTTTCCCCAGTATTGTGTCCAGCATTACAGGTCAACCCCCCAGATAATTTTGTCTCTTTCTTTTTCTGCCCCATCTACTTTACGCAGTCCCTCGATTAACTTCTGCGGTGTTAAATCAACACCTCCAGCCAGGTTTAGTTCAAAGATTTCGCCTCCAAAAGAAGTCCCTTGAAGCAGCCCACGTATTTCCTGGGCAAAAATCCCCCCTGTTCCGCTGGAGATATCTCCGTCAATAACCACCAGTTTCTTTAACCGGGGATTCCCCAACAGCGAAGTAATCTCCTCTTTTGGCAGCGGACGGAAAAGCCTGATGCGCAGCAGCCCCCTTTTTTCTCCGTTAATATTTAACGCCGGCAGAGCGCTCTTTACCGTCTGCGCTGCCGAACCTGCGGCCACAATTACAGTCTCAGCCTCATCCAGCCCCACGGCTTCCGCCAGCGGATAGCCCCTGCCGGAAATTTTTTCATATTCAAGCTCCAGCTCTTGTACGGCTGCTGGGACTTTAAGCATGCATAAATGCCTTTCCTGAATATTGCGTGCAAGGTAGCGGAAATCCGTAACGGCATGGATGTTTTGCGGTTTTTGCGGATCGATAACCGGCCGGTTGGGAGGCGGCGGGAGAAAACGGTCAACCCCTTCCTGATCGAGGAGCTCCACAACTTCATATGTATGGGAAAGAACAAAGCCATCATAGACCACCATACAGGGGATCCTCGTCTCCTCGGCCAAACGAAAGGCCAGCAACACGGTATCGAATATCTCCTGTACATCCGCGCAGTAAATTTGAATCCAGCCCGTATCGCGCTGTGCCAGGCTGTCCAGTTGGTCCGATTCAAGGCTCCAGGGAGCCCCCAGGGCCCTGTTTACATTGACCATTACAATCGGCAAACGAGCTCCGGCAGCCCAGTGCAACAGTTCATGCATATAAGCCAGTCCCTGGCTGGAAGTGGCGGTAAAAGTCCGGGCTCCGGAATAAGAGGCCCCAATTAGATAGGAAAGGGCTGAATACTCGGACTCCACGCTTACATACTCCCCGGGAAAACTTCCCTCCGCCCACATCCGGGCAATATTTTCAACAAGCGACGTCTGTGGCGTGATGGGGTAAGCGCAGACAACCTGGGCTCTTGACAGTTGAACTGCCAGCGCGGCAGCCTGATTCCCGTTCATTAGTTTACGCTCCATTATTGCCCACCTCCTCCAGCTCCAAAACCCCTGACGGACATTCAGCTGCGCAAATCCCGCAACCTTTGCAGTAATCGAGGAGTATCACATAATCGCCGGAGCTATGCTCAATGGCCAGGTCAGGGCAAAAAAGCCAGCAAACCCCGCATTGGCTGCATGTCCCACAGCTAAAACAGCGGGAAGCCTCTTCCTGCGGTAACGGACAGCGCTCATGTTTCCGAAAAAGCAAGGGGTTTAAAGCATCCCCGGTAACGACTTCCTCTCTCCCGTTCACGGGCGGAGCAATGTGGCAGCGCTCACCGTCGTCTTCTTTCCCCGCCTGAAAGGCATGATAGATTGACAGGGCAGCCAGCCGGCCTCCCAATATGGCTGCAGCTACATTGGCTGATCCTGTTACAGCATCTCCTGCAGCAACCAGCAACTTCTGGGAATCCTCCGCCAGTACTTTGATTATTTCCCCCGACGGGATCTTTCCCTTCGTCAGGGACTGTTTTTCCGCTGGGAACCTTTCCCCCACCGGGATTTTTTCATCCACCGGCGGGGCCTGTTGCGGTACTGTTCCCCCCGCAAAAAACGGGGCTACATTTTTTAAACCGCTTTCCTGACCTGCAGCTAGAATAACCTGATTACACTCCAGAACCAAATCCGTACCGGGTATATTTACCACGGTTTCTCCCCGCCGGGAGGGCCTGGTCTGCAAAGTGCGCACTCCCTGGACTTTCCCCCGGCCAATAATTTCCCGGACAACGGTATGAAAAATAAATTTCACTCCCACTTCCTCAGCCGCCTTGATCTCATCAAGATGGGCGGGCATCTCTTTTTCGGAGCGCCGGTAAAGAAGGGTAACCTCCTCCGCACCATGCCTCCTGGCCATACAGGCCGCATCCAGCGCGGCATTACCCCCGCCGATTACTACTACCTGCCCTTTCACTGCAGGCAAGCCGCCGGTGTTCAGGCTTTTCAGAAACTCCAGGGCCTCTGTAACACCCGGCAGATTATCACCACTGATATTAACCGGCCTGCTCTCCTGGGCCCCCACCGCAAGCAAAACAGCATCGTAATCATCCTGCAAATCCTGCAGTCCGATCCCGCCGTTACCCACCTCCAGGCCGGTGCTGATCACAATACCTTTCGCCTGCAGTATCTCCAGTTCTTTCTTCAAAACACTCCTCGGCAGGCGGTATTCCGGAATACCCGTTGCCAGAAGGCCTCCGGCAACCGGAAGCTTTTCCAGCACTGTAACCTCCATGCCCATACTGTTCAGATAATAAGCAGAGCTTAAACCCGCCGGTCCTGAACCTACAATCGCGACCCTTTTTGCTTTTTCCAATTGGCCTGCGGATGGAAATAATTGGGCAGGTGTTTTTTCAGGATCAAAGTGATCGCACCTCCAGAGGCCGATCTCCTTTTCAACCTGACGGATAGCGACAGCCTCATCCAACAAGGCCCTGCTGCATTCTTCCATACAATAACCATAGCAGGTATACCCTGTAATGGCAGGGAAGGGATTGTATCGCCGCACAATCTTCCAGGCCTCCTGCCATTTGCCCACCCTTACCTCTTTCATCCAGCGCGGAATTTCGTTTTCTAGCGGGCAGAGAACCCTGCAGGGTGAAATTTTTTCTTTGCGCACAGGTGTTAAAAATCTCCATGACCCCGTTTTGTTGACCGGTGTCGGCACCGTCTCTACGAATACCGGGGAACTTTGTCCGTTCTCACTGCAGTACTGCATTTTGCAGAACCTCCTCAACCCCTTTATACCCCCGAAGCGCTCCTTCAATATTTTCATTTTTGAACTGGGTAATGTGATCTTTTAAGATGCTTTCCAAAAGTCCCGGCGAAGCCAGCCGCAAAATCTTAACCAGGGCTCCCAGCATAACGCTGCTCACCAGCGGCATACCGGAAGAAATGAGGCCGCAATCGGCAGCAATATGATCAGCATCCACCGTATAAATTTTTTTCCCTGCGGCCGCTTCCAGCCACGAGGGTGGAACATCACCAGGAGCATTCAAGAGCAGCTTCCCCTCTTCTTTTAAACCATTGAGGGCTGCTTCCGGGGCAAGTATTTCGGCATCAAATACAGTTACACAAAAAGGCTCGTAAATACGACAGCGGGGCATCAGCGACGAACTGCTGTAGCGCAAAAAAGCCGCTACAGGGGCTCCCCGCCTCTCCGCTCCGAAAAAAGGAAAAGCCTGGGGATAATAGCCACTGCGAAAAGCAACCTCCGCACCCAGGGTAGCAGCGAGGACAGCTCCCTGACCACCCCTGCCGTGGAAACGCACTTCCACCAGATCTTCCGTATACATGAAATTCCTCCCATAAAAAATCACTGTGCTCATTTTCAAAATAAGCTTCCGTTTTTTTCTTACCTTACTGTAATTTCCTTACTGTAATTTCCTTATCACTGATACCAGATAGATCTAACAAATACCAAATAGAGTACTATTTACTAAATTTTTTCCATAATACCTCTTTCAAGAAAAAAAATCAAGCACAAAGTTGTGCACAATTTATTTTACAGGTGCGTTCAGAATGACAAAAACCCAATTTAAGCATGTTTTCACACAGCCTGCCGTCCCCGTGGCTTAGCGGAATAACGAAAAAGGCAATTTTTCGCTGTAGTGATAGTTTAGATTTCTTCTTCCTCCTCCTGTCGCCGGAGAAGCACATGCCCTCTTCTGCGTAGTGATAGTTTAGGTTTCTTCTTCCTCCGGCAGCTCTTCCAGCTGGAGAGCGGCAGTTTCCCATTGTTCATAAAGAAGGTGCAGCTGTTTTTGTGCTTTTTTATATTCTTCCGCCACACTGCGGGCCTCGTCATAGTTTTGATAGATCTCTGCATCGGCCAGCCTCTCCTGGAATGAAGATACTTTCTGCTCCTCCAGGAAAATTTCTTCTTCCAGCTCCTGAAGGCGTTTTTTCAGGGTACGTTTTTGACGACGCAGTTCAAGGACTTGCTCTCTTTTTTCCCTGCGTTTTTTTTCTTCTTCACGGCGATGGGACAATACGTCAGGATCTGCCTGCAGGACGGCCTTCTCTTCTTTCTCTTTGGCCTTCATCTCCTCGTATTCACGGTAACCTCCTTTGAACAACCTTACCCGGCGGTCCCGGATCTCCAGGATCCTGGTCACCATGCGCGCTATAAAATAACGGTCATGGGAAACTACGAGCAAGGTTCCCGGGTAATCGTCCAGCGCCGTCTCCAGTTCCTCCACTCCCGTGATATCCAGATGATTGGTAGGCTCGTCCAGAATAAGAAAATTACCCTCGGCCAGAGCAACCTTTGCCAGGGCAAGGCGGCTTTTTTCCCCGCCGCTTAACTCCCCAGCCTTTTTGAAGATCTCGTCGTCCCGGAAGAGATAGCGCCCCAAATGTTTCCGGGCTTCCATCTCCCCCATGGAGGAGGCGTTCATAATCGTTTCCAGCGGTGTACTGAGCAGGTCAAGCTGCTGCTGCTCCTGATCAAAATATACCATCCTCACACTGGGGCCAAGATAAATTTTCCCTTCGCTCTGCATTTCCTCCCCTGTTATCATCCGCAGGAGAGTGGTTTTGCCGGCGCCGTTCGGCCCGACCAGCGCAACCCGGTCTCCCCAATTTATTTCAAAGTCGGCATCTTTAAAAAGAACTGTTTCTCCAAAAGCCTTGGAGACATTCTCCATGGCAAGCACGATCTTCCCGCTGCGTCCCGTAAAACCGAAATTGAGATTCATGGATTTATCTTTCCCAGGCCTCGAAACCGTCTTCAGCGCTTGCAGCCGTTTTTCCCTACTGCGGGCCTGACGCTTGGTTCTCTCGTCCGCAGCGGCCGTTCTGATAAATTGGAGGTCTTTATTGATAGCTGCCTGCTGTTTTTTGTAAGCTTTCTCTGCGCTTATTTCCTCCATCTCCCGTTGTGAAACATATGCAGAGTAATTGCCGCGATAATTTCTCAAATTTCTATTTCTAAGGGCGACAATCCTTCCGGCAACCCGATCAAGAAAATAACGGTCATGAGAGACCACCAGAATAGAACCGGACCATTCGCGCAAAAAACTTTCCAGCCATTCCACAGCATCAATATCCAGGTAATTGGTAGGCTCATCCAGCAATAGCAAATCCGGCTCCTGAAGGATCAGTGAGGCGAGTTGCGCCCTCGTCTTTTCACCCCCGCTGAATTCTGAAACCCGGCGTTCAAAATCACCTTCCGTAAAACCCAGCCCTCCTGCAACATCAACCAGGCGTTTTTCCAGCATGTAGCCGCCTTTTTCCTCAAAAAGGTGGGCGAGCTCTCCGTATTTTTCCATCAGGGAGGCAAGAGCAGTGCTGTTTTCTTTCATAGCGGGAGATGCCATCTGCTGTTCAAGGGATGCAAGCTCCTGACGGAGAAAAACCATATCCTTGAGAGCTTCCATTAAATGTTCCTTAAGCGTCGCCCGGGGCAGTATCCCCGGTTTTTGGCGCAGATAACCCAGGGAAAGCCCTTTGGCAAGGTAAACCTCGCCCTGATCGGCCTCTTCCTCCCCCGTAACAATCTTCAAAAGTGTGGTCTTTCCTGCGCCGTTGGGCCCTACCAGCCCGGCCTTTTCACCCTGATGCAGCTGCAGGGATACCCCCGATAAGACCAGCTGATCCCCAAAATATTTCGAGATATTATTTATGCTTAATAAGGCCAGAAGGCTCGCCTCCCTTTGCGCATGTTTCTTATATATTGAGGCATTTTTCCCGCTACGCAAAGCAGGGGGACGGTTCCATCGTCTTCCATTTTTCAAGCGGTGCGGGGACACACCTCTTACCTTTTCCCCGTCCCCGCAGCTTCACTTATACATTAACCCCTGAGCAGTTACAATCTTTTATTTAATCCTACATTTAATGTAACAATTTTCAGCCCTGCTGTCCAGCAGCAGAAAAGGACGGGTTTTTCTAAAAAAAGAAGCATCCGCGCTTCGTATACCGCTTGCAGCACGGATGCCTGTTTATCGAAGGGCCAGTGGAAAGATGTCCTCAAGGAAGGGGGGAAGCCCACCCTTCCTGTTAAAACGTTATTTCGAACAAAAACGACGGGTCTGCAGGCTGTTCCAGCTGTACACCCTGGGGCAGCTCAAAAATGCTATCGGGGATTGCCTCCGTCTTTATGTTACTGCATTCCGTCACCATGCGCAGGCCTTCCAGCAACCCTTCCGCTACTGTGCCATCCATCTTTACCGGGAAACCATATTCATCCGAAACCCAAACCTTTCCTATTTCATTCCCGTTTGCATCAAAGAAGGGTAATACTTTGCATGTCAGCCCGTTGAAAGTATCTGTCTCTATAATCCTTATATTCTTGGCATCAATAATGCTGTAATAACTGTCTGATTCACAAGCCATAAAATTGTATGTCTCGCTAAGAGTCAATTCGTATGCTTTGTTATCCGCGGGATAATACACGTAACCACTCTGGGTATTTTTATCACTAAAGACAATGGCGTTGCTGCCCTCAACATTAGTAAACTCTTCCTTTCTTTTACCGTCTTTTATCCACAGCTTGCCCGTAGTGCCTGAAGTGACGTCCGGTCCATAAAATATTTCATATTCAAAATACAATGTATCCGGCCCCTTCATCCTTTCCAGTATTGAAGCCGCATCATCTGTACCTGTACCGTCTGGCTTCGTAGCCGGGATATCGTCTGTACCGTCTGCCTTCGTAGCGGAGATATCGTCCATGGTTTCGTAGGTTTTGACGGTCATGATTACAGCCGCTTCCCTGGTAGCCATTCCATAGCCTGTAGCCTCTTGTGCCGTAGTGGTAGCCTTTGGCATGAAGTTGCCGTTTAAGTCGCCTTTGATTATGCCCAGCTTGGACATGAATTTAGTGCCTTCCGCCGCCCAAG
>CAZQXY010000066.1:0-9151 GCA_964597455.1 uncultured Desulfovibrionaceae bacterium | reverse complement strand
GTCCGGGCCGGGGGGATTGCGGGGGTGCTCGACTCTTACAATGATGTTATTCCCAAATACCAGGACGGTCTGGATAAGCTGGTATTTAAGCTGGTGGAGGAAGTTAACACCCAGCATAAGAAGGGTTACGGCCTTGACGGATCAGACGGGGTTAATTTTTTTGTGGAGATAGATGATGAAAAAGGTGCTGTTACTCTTTTTGGGGTTAATCCGGAAATTATGGGTTCAAGTGAAGGTTTAGATAAAATTGCCGCCGCTTACGAAGAGAACGCCGATCCAAGCGCCCCTCCGGGACCCGGCAACGGCGGAAATGCCTGGATGATCGCCGGCCTGCGCGAGAAACTGGTCATGAATGGAAACGAAGAAGGGGAAGGCACGGCTACCTTTCACGACTTCTTTCGCGGTTTGATCGCCGACCTCGGAGTCGAGGGGCGGGAGGCCGAGCGCATGTTCTTTTCGACCAGCGCTGTGGCGGAGAATATGAAGCGGCAGCAGGAGGCTGTCTCCGGGGTTTCCCTGGATGACGAAATGCTTAACCTGATTCAGTATCAGCATGCTTACAACGCCGCCGCCCGTTATATGAATACACTGGATCAGATGCTGGGCGTCCTATTCAGCGAAATAGGAAGATAGGAAACAAGAAGCAAGAAACAAGAAACAAGAAGCAAGAACAGGAAGCAAGAACAGGAAGTTGGAAGTTGTTGTAAGGGACAAAAAAGGGGGTATAAACTTTGCGTGTCACACACCGTATGATTGCCGGGACCGTAAACCGCAACCTGCGCCATAATCTTTACGAGCTGGAGAAAAAATCTAATCAGCTTTCCACGGGCCGTTATTTTGATCGTCCGTCCCAGGACCCGGTGGGGACCTATAAGGTGATGCGGATCACGGGGACGAGCCTGCTGCGTAATGAGCAGTTCCGCCGCAATATCGGCGAAGGTATTACCTGGCTTACCGTTACAGAAGATGCACTCGCGGACGGCATTGACACAATCCAGCGCTTAAGGGAGCTGGCCATCTATTCTTCCAACGGAACAATGTCCCCGGAGGACCGCGAGACGATTTCACCCGAAGTTGAAGAGCTCCTGCAGCATCTTATTTCCCTGGGGAACACCGAAGTGGGGGGGCTCTATATCTTTGGCGGCCACCAGACGCAGGACCCTCCTTACGAATTAGAGTATGATGGGACAACCGGCGATTTCACCGGAGACAATGGTGACGGGGGGCAGAGGATGGTGGAAATTACCCCCGGACAGATGTTGGCGATTAACATTACAGGTGAGGATGTTTTCGGGGGCGGCGACGCCAGCCTTTTTAAGACGGTTAACGATATGCATAAGGCGTTGCTGGACGATAACAGCGAAGCGCTCGGCGGGGAGGTTTTGCAGGAGCTGGACGGTTATCTGGATCGCCTTCTGCAGTACCGTGCCGAAATCGGCGCTAAAACAGCAAGGCTTAACTCTACGGAGGAACGCCTGCTTGACGAACATCTTCACTTGCAGGAGCTTCGTTCCAAGATTGAAGATATAGACCTGGCTGAAATGTATATTGAGTTTACGATGCAGGAAAATGTCTATCAAGCCGCGCTTTCCACGGGTGCGCGCATAATTTTTCCCAGCCTGATTGATTTTCTGAGATGAGGGATAAAAATTGAAAAATGTCGCTGTTAAAGAACAGGTTCAAAAGAGCGGCCTGCGGCCGGTTATTTTTAAGAAAGGCCTGCCCGGGCTGGATAACAGCAAAAAATTTACTCTGCATCAGCTGGAAGACAATCCTTTCTTTTATTTTCTGCAGTCTGCCGACGAGCAGGAGGTCGGCCTGATACTGCTCGATCCTTTTCTTGTTTTCCCGGATTATAGCGTGGAATTAAGCGCAGCGGAGAGAGATGAGCTGGAGATTGAGAAAAGGGAAGATGTTATTGTATTTACCACTGTCACGGTTCCGACCAGAAAACGCATGACTACAAACCTGGCTGCTCCCATCGTCATCAACATTAATAAAAATTTGGCCAAACAGATCGTTATTCCTGAAAGAGCCGCTGAAATGCGTACCCCTTTGCCCATGCAGGAAAAAGTTAACTTATAAAAGGATAGTTCCCCCAAAAGCCCGTTTTACTTTTCAAAAAAGAATTGCTTTAATGCGATGCGTAGTATGCTCACTTTGATGCATAGCAAGCTCACTTTAGGTGGGCTTTATTATTTAGATAAGTTGGAAAAATATTATTTTGACCTGCAGCAGGAAAGTAATTGTTGCATGGTAAATATCATATAATAAAAATCTATATATAACTATTTTGTTAAAAGAAGAATGGAGGGGAATTCTTTGTTGAAAAGTAAGATGGTAGCATGGGTAGTATTGTTGATGTTGTTTGTTGTGCTGGCGGCCGGCGGGTGTGCCGGACAGCCGGCGGAGGCGCCCCCTGCAGGCGAAACCGGTGAAACTGGCGGGACGGAAGAAGAGGGGGCGGCGGGTGAGGGGGCAGACCAGAAGACTTACAAGATCGGCATCGTTCAGCTCGTAGAGCATGCGGCACTGGATGCCTCCAGAGAAGGGTTTATTGAGGGGCTGGCAGCCGAGGGTTTTGTCGAAGGAGAAAATGTTGTTTTTGACTATAAAAATGCCCAGAACGAGATGCCTACAGCTGTAACAATCAGCGAGGGGTTTGTGGGTGACAAAGTGGATCTTATATTAGCGATAGCCACTTCCTGCGCCCAGGCGGCGGCCACCGCTACAAGCGAGATACCCATTCTCATTACCGCCGTTACCGACCCCGTGGAAGCCGGGGTGGCGGAGAGCATGGAGCGTCCCAATACCAACGTAACCGGGACCACCGATATGAACCCCATCAAAGAACAGCTCGAGTTAATCCTGGAAATAGATCCTGATGTAAAGAACATTGGTGTTATCTACAATTCCGGCGAAGTAAACTCCGTGGTCCAGGTTGATGTTGCCAAAAGCGCGGCCGCGGAACTAGGGGTAAATATCGTTGAAGCCGTGGCCACCAACAGCAGCGAGGTAAGCACGGCTGCGGAATCCCTCGTCGGAAAAGCTGATGCTATCTATGTTCCCACAGACAACACTGTGGTGACCGCCCTGCGTTCCGTTGTCCGCGTTGCCGAAGACCACGATCTGCCGCTGGTCTCCGGAGATGTCGAAAGCGTTGTCAACGGGGCTGTAGCAACCCTGGGCATCACTTACCACGGCCTTGGATACCAGACCGGCCTTATGGCCGCCGAAGTCCTGCGCGGTGCTGACCCTGCAACGATGCCGATTCTCGGCTCCACGGAGTTTACCTATGCCATCAATACCACCGCAGCGGCGAATATGGGCCTGGAGCTCCCGCAGGGGCTTATTGACCGGGCAGATGAAGTATACGAATAAAGGCCGGAGGTAATTTTTAATGAACTTGACCGTTTTCCAAGGAGCATTTATACAGGGATTGATCTACGGGCTGATGGTGCTGGGAGTATTCCTCACCTTTCGCATCCTCGACTTTCCCGATCTGACGGTTGACGGTAGCATAACGTTGGGGGCCGCGGTAGCGGCCTCCCTTATTATTGCCGGCGTTGACCCGGTCGCTGCCACCCTGCTGGCTCCCCTTGCCGGTGCTCTGGTTGGGATGGTTACCGGTATCCTGCACGCCAAGTTTGCCATCCCCCCCCTGCTGGCGGGAATACTAAGCATGATCGGCCTTTGGTCCATCAACTTGAGAGTGATGGGGCGGCCGAACCTCCCGCTTCTTAGGCAACCGACCGTTTACGATTACCTGTCAAAGGCAGGGTTGTCCTTGCGCAGCAGCGAGCTTATCCTGAGCGCTGTCGTTGCGCTTATCTTTATTTTGCTGCTCTATTATTTCTTAAATACGGAAACCGGACAGGCGCTGCGTGCTACGGGAGACAATGAAATCATGATGCGCAGCCTGGGGGTTAATACTGATAGAATGAAGATTATGGGACTGGCCATCTCCAACGGTATGGTTGCGCTGAGCGGTGCCATGATAGCCCAGTACCAGGGTTTTGCCGATGTCAGTATGGGTGTCGGCACGATTGTCGCCGGACTGGCCTCTGTTATTGTCGGCGAGGTGCTTTTGGGGCGCATGCGCATTATGGTTTGGCTTATTGCCGTGCTTACTGGTTCTGTCCTTTACCGGCTGATCATCGCCCTGGTGCTGAAACTTGGTTTTGAACCTAACGACTTGAAGCTTTTTACGGCCCTGATTGTTACCATAGCCCTTATTTCACCGTTTTTTAAAGGCTACTTTGACAAGTTCAGGGAAAGGATGAGGATTCCAAAAAAGGGTTAAGCTGCATTAATGAAAAATAGTATGGAAAGGAGTCAGTGTTTTGCTGGAACTCCATGAAATAACCAGGATCTTTAACCAGGGAAGCGTGAATGAGAAAACTGCCCTGGATAACGTCTCCCTGAAAGTGCCTCCGGGAGATTTTATCACCATCATCGGTGGCAACGGGGCGGGCAAATCCACCCTGCTCAACTGCGTAGCAGGCGTTTTCCCCGTGGAAAAGGGAAAGATCTATCTTGATGGGGAAAACGTCACGAGTCTTCCCGATTACAGACGTGCCGGAGATATCGCCCGGATCTTCCAGGACCCTATGATGGGCACAGCCGGGTCGATGACCGTGGAGGAGAATATGGCTCTGGCCTTAAAGCGCGGCCAAAAGAGGGGGCTTGTACGCGGTATCAACGAATCCAGACGGCAGTTTTTCCGGGAAAAACTGCTGTTTTTGCAGCTCGGCCTGGAAAACCGCCTGGGTATTCCGGTGATGCTGCTTTCGGGCGGGCAGCGGCAGGCACTGACACTGCTGATGACCACTCTGGTGCAGCCGCGCCTGGTCCTGCTCGATGAACATACGGCATCTCTTGACCCCAAAACGGCGGTCAAAGTGCTGGAGCTGACCCGCGAACTTGTGGAGAAGAACAAGATCACCACGCTCATGGTGACGCACAACATGGAACAGGCTTTAAGGGTAGGGAACCGTACGATCATGATGCACGAAGGGAAGATCATCCTGGATATCAAAGGTGAGCAGCGTGAAAAGATGACCGTTGCGGGGTTGATAGATATGTTCCGCGATGCCAGCGGCGAGCAGGTGCAGTCCGATCGCATGCTGCTCGGCTGAAATAAGTAAAGGAAGTATTCAATGATGAGCGGGGAAGTGTAGTTACTGTTTTTTGATATTTTGATATTTTGATAAGGTCATTGAAAAAGCTCTCTTATCTATGCTATAATGTTTTAGAAGTTACCACTTTTTACTACTTTTTCAGGGGGGGGTAGGCGAATGCTGGTTCTTACGCGCCGTAAGGGGCAGAGCATTATCATCGGTGACGGCATCGAGATCAGCGTGGAGGACGTCAACGGCGACGCGGTGCGGATCGGCATCCGCGCTCCGAAGGAGGTTTCCGTCTACCGCCGGGAATTATACGACGCCATCCGCGAAGAAAACATCTCTGCGGCCCGCACGGCCGGAGCCGCAGCGGCACAGGAACTAAAAAAACTGCAGACGCCTTCCCGCAAAAAGGAAAAAGAAGAGGAAGTTAAACAATAGAAAAAACGAGGAATAGCGGCTCTTCTCCAGGAAAACCATTCCGTTTTTTACAGAAAAAAAACGGAATTTTTTATTTGTATATAGAGTTGGACAGGTTAAAATACTTGCTCCTCTATCCGATAAGATAAGTAAGCAACTGAAAGAGAATAGAGGGTGAGATTATGAATAGTTTGCGTATTGGTGGAATTGCCTCCGGGTTTGATACGGAGCAGATCGTCCGCGACCTCATGCGCATCGAGCGCATGAAAATGGATAAGCTCTACCAGAACAGGCAGGTCTTAGAGTGGAAGAAGGAGCAGTTTCGTGAAGTGATCAATAGCGTGCGCTCCTTCCGGGATAAGTATTTTGATGTTTTAAGACCGGAGACGAATATGATGTCAGTATCCGCCTTAAAACAGATAGAAGCTTTATCCAGTGATAATAATATCCTTACTGCGGCAGCTTCCGGCGATGTCCTGCCGGGCAGCAGGAAAATAGAGGTGTCCCAGCTGGCGACTGCTTCCCGGGGAAGCAGCGCAGCAGGTGTTACCTCCGCCATTATCGGCAGTGAGGATATTACGGGACAGATTGAGGTGGCATCCGGCAGTAATGTAATTAAGGTGAGTTTGAATGGTAATATTAAAGAAATTACGGTTGATGAAGGAACTTATGACCTCAATGGTACCGGCGGGTTTACGGAAACATTGCAGGAAAAAATTGATGCGGCTTTTGGTGCGGAAAGAATTGTTGTTTCCGGCGAAGAAAACAGGTTGAAATTTGACACGGTATCCAATGTAGACATTTTATCTGTTTCTTCTGATACCTACGGTAACGGCGAGGATATATTGACGCAGGTAAAGATCCAGTCAGGAGCAAGCAATCGCTTGGATCTATCCGGCACGATGGAGGCTGTGAGCGCCAAACTAGCAGAGGGATCGCTGGCTTTTGACGAAAACGGGAAATTTAACCTTACCATAAACGATGTGACCATTGAAATTGACAAAACTGATACGCTGCGCACCGCGCTGGGTAAGATTAACAACAGCCCAGCCGGGGTTACTATGATATACAGTTCCTTCAACGATTCTTTTACCCTGGAGTCAAAGACTACCGGCAAAGAAAAGATTGAATTTGATGACGGCGGCAATTTTTTCAATGCGCTCAAGATCAGTTCCGAGGATATTGCGGAAGGGAAGGATGCCCTTTTTACGATCGATGGCTCTAACGTGGCATCCCGCTCCAGCAATACCTTTACCGTAGATGGCATAACATATACGGCTAACGCTGTAGGTAACGCCACCGTGACCACTTCTGTGGATACGGAGGGAGTATATGAAGTTATTGAATCGTTTGTCGATGATTACAATTCTTTAATTACAGAAATTAACGGGAAGTTATCCGCAGAGCTTTTCCGCGATTTTCCCCCTTTAACCGACGAGCAGAAAGAGACCATGAGCGAAAAAGAAATCGAACTCTGGGAGGAAAAGGCCAAAAGCGGAATGCTGCGCCGGGAATCGTCTTTAGAAAATATGCTTCGTGAGATGCGCAGCGCTCTATATGATCTGGTAGGGGATTTTCATCTGACGGAGATCGGTATTCAGACGAGCAATAACTATCGAGACCAGGGTAAACTGGTTTTAACCAATGGCGGTAATACTTTGCGTGCAGCGATCGAAACCAATCCTGATAAGGTAGCGGAGATCTTTACCAGGAAATCTGCTATTGATTACAGTCCAAATCTGAGCTCTGAAGAGCGAGCACAACGTTACAAAGAGTCGGGCCTGGCCCACCGCCTGAGCGACATTCTGAACGACAACATTCGCACCACGCGGGACAGCAGCGGGCGCAAGGGTACCCTCCTGGAGCGGGCAGGCATTGAGGGTGATATTACTCAGTTTAATAACTACTATGACCGGCAAATCAACGATGTCAACAAACGCATCGATCGCATGAATGAAATGCTCTTGCGCAAGGAGGAGCAGTATTACCGTCAGTTTGCCGCTATGGAGAAGGCCTTGCAGCAGCTCTATACGCAGGGCGACTGGCTGGCAATGCAGATGAGCCAGTTTCAGTCATAGTGTTTTGCTTGAATGGAGTTGAAAATAATGTTTGCAAAGGTCTCAAGTCTAATTCGCCAGTATGAGAGACAGGCTGCCATCTACCGGGAAATGCTTGACGTTGCCCGGGAACAGCAGTGGTTGTGCGCAGAGGCTGACTTTACCGAGGAGGAAAATCTGGAGAAGTTTAACCGGCTGCTTTTGAAGCGCCAGAAACTTATGGACCTCATTGAGGAAAACCAGTCCGAAGTCCTGGTGCTCAAGGAGAGCTTGCGGTTGTCGCTGGGCCTGGAAGAAATAAACGGCGATGCGCTGGCAGGGCATACTCCCTTTAACGGAATTTGTAAATTGCTGGAGGCGGAAAGGGAAATTATTAGCCTTCTGCAGCAAATATCCGCCCTCGATGCCCGGACACAGGAGCTCTTTCAGTCCGGACTGGATCGGCTAAAGAGGGAAATCGGAAAAATTCAAATAAATAAAAAGGCTAATAAGGCCTACAATCCCGCAGCACAGCAGCGGGAGGGGTATTTTATAGACCGCAGTGAGTAGTTCACTGCAAATGGAGCGAGGTTTTCCCAGGTAGGGGATTAAAAAACTTTTGCTAACCGTTAAATCTATTGTTTTCGTGCCGATATTAATAGTGTAAGTAAAAAATAGCGCTTTCCCGGGGCGGACGACCGGAAAAAGCTGTTTTTTCTTAAATAAAATAAATGTCCCCAAGGGAATGGGGACGAAAATTCAAGGAGGAATGAAAAATGAGAATCAACACCAACATCAGCGCCATGAACGCGCACCGTCAGTTGACCATTAATACCGAGATGGGTGCAAAGTCTATGGAGAAGTTGTCTTCAGGGCTGAGAATCAACCGGGCCGGGGATGACGCTGCAGGATTAGCTATTAGTGAAAAGATGAGAGGTCAGATCAGGGGCCTGAACCAGGCTTCCAGGAACGCCCAGGATGGTATTTCTCTAATTCAAACGGCTGAAGGGGCACTAAATGAAACCCATTCAATTTTACAAAGAATGCGGGAATTGGCTGTTCAATCTGCAACAGATACCAATACGGATGTTGATCGTGGTGAACTTCAAAAAGAAGTAGCTGAATTAGTAGCAGAAATCGATCGTATTGCCGAAACAACTGAATTTAATACGGAAACACTCTTAGATGGAACCGGAGGAGATAGTGGAGCATTTACATTTCATATTGGTGCCAACGAAGGACAAAGTGTTGTACTGACTATTAATGATATGAAGGCAGAAGCATTGGGAGTTAACGGTGTGAGCATTTCAAGTCAAGCAGAAGCCGATGCAGCAATTACTATTATTAACACGGCAATTGAGACAGTGTCGGCAGAACGCGCAATGTTGGGTGCTAACCAAAATCGCTTAGAACATACAATTGCCAATTTGGGCACCTCTGCAGAGAATCTGCAGGCTGCCGAATCCCGCATCAGGGACGTAGATATGGCCCAGGAAATGATGGAGTTCACCAAGGCCAACATCTTGAACCAGGCGGCCACCGCCATGCTGGCTCAGGCGAATATGGCACCAC